>QCFJ01000012.1 GCA_003280265.1 Prochlorococcus sp. AG-363-G03
TTTTTTCAAGGTAACTGTATTCGAGCCTTTTTCTTCCTCCTCTTCTTAACATGAGTCAAATAAAGGTTAGTATAATTAGCAACCACCAACAAGAGCAAGAGAAAGGTATTTAAGTTCAATTCATTAATTCATACTTGTCAACAAGTATAAAGAAGACAGGAATACATAGCTAGTCGACAAATATAGTACAAACGTTCTTCTATGGACGTGCTCGTCCAAAAGTGCTACAACTTAGCCAGTCGTTCTAATACATTGGCTTCATCAGCAATAGAGCCCGACTCTTACGCGGACGAATATTCGATTGACGAGATAGAGAGCGTCGATTTAAACAAAGCAACTACAAAAGGGCTTGCTCTTAGTCAGGTCAGATTCATAAAGACAAAGGTATTAGATGCTAACGAGGCTCTAGGGGTAGCAGGCAATGCTGTCTACGCCGCGGCTAGATCTCTGGTTGACATCAAGAAGGATGTCAAGAAAAAGAACTGGACAGCGCTGACAGAGTCAGGTGTTTTGAATATGAGCGGTAGAAATGCAAGAGACTTGGCTACAGCTTACGAAACATGGTTGTCCAATACTGATATTCCACAAGATGCTTTATCTCAAGTATCAGCGAGGACACTAGCGAAAATAGGAAAGGCTGATGCAGGGCAAAGAGTTAAGGCTATTGATGCTATCAAGAAAGGCAAAGGCTTTTCAGAAGGCGATCTAAATAAGATGCTCAAAAAAGCTCCAGCCAAGAAAAGCTTGGATGATCTTCTGGCTCAAGCTGAGAAAATAGCCAGCAAAAAGACAAACTCAGAGAAAGTGCAGGGCTTCACCGCATTGGTAATGGAGAACATAAAACTAAAGCAGAAAATAAAAGATCTAGAGACTGAACTAGCAAAAGCCAAGGCACCGGTTTAACAAGAAACACACTTCTCACACCTAAACTAAATACAATGTCCAACCAAACACGCCATCAAGGCGAGAAAGCAGAGAGCAGCATACCTAATTGGGTTGTATATGCTTTACTCGGTTCAGTTACATTTCTAATAGTTAATTCAATCCAAACAGCACTTCTGACTATTCTTGTGTCAGGATCACTAATGCTCTTTATCTGGAGTTATCTATCTAAACCAATTGCTGATATACAGCCTCCAAAAGAAGAGACTATATTGGATAAGAATAAAACAGAGAAGACCACCTGGAAGAACCCTTCAGAACCAAACGCTCAACGCAAAAGATACCTGAAAAGCCTTAACGACAATCACAAGAGGGCTGCCTAAATGCTAGAGGTATCTGGATTCAGATCTTTCACTGGTCATCTGTTCGAGAACGAAGAGGACTGCCTGGCGTGGGAAACCAGGACGATGGCTATGCAGAAAGAGGTTATGGAGAACTTCAAAAACGATATCATCGCAAGTGACCCTAAAAGCTTCCCTGATGAACTTGTAAAGGCTATAAACAATTGCGAGGAAAAAGATTACGCTAAAAACCTGCAAGCATTAGCAAAAATCGCTTATTGGTTTAGCAATAGTGGTCTTAATTATGAAATGAATTTTGTCTGTTATGAAGGCAAAGAGAGAAGAGAAATAGAAGAATGGTTGAGCAGAAAAGCAATTGGGTAAGAATTAAATTAAGGACTTAGTAATGAACTAGCAAAGAAGATTAAATGCCATAAAATTTTTATTACATATGTTGTTGAAAAGCACCCATTTCTGAGTGCTTAGAGATTTATTAGCTTGCAAAATCTGATCTATAGGTTATTTAACGTAATGTTCAGGATTTGACTTGCGAAGAAGTTAAAAGAATAACAATTAATTCTAACAATAAATCGATTTAATTAAATAGTTATATGATTGTGGCCACAGTATTAATAGATTTATGAACATATATAGCTGTATACTTTTACATTTCTTTAATGATTTGATCTTTAATGCGATACTTGCAACTGATATCTTTCCAGTAATTGCATCATCACTCCAATCATCTAAGTTTTTTAAATCTACATATAGTTTAGAGTTCTTTCTATTCCCAATACTTCTCTATTTAGCTTTAGAATTTCTCTTCCATACATCACTTCTATCATAGTGACGCTCTAAAAGCTCTAAGCTATGTCCTCTTATCTTTTTCATTAAGTATATATCGTAACTTCATCTATTTTATTATTTATACTTGAGGAGCGTAAGGAGTACATTGTATGTTTCTTATCACTTGCTATGACTTGGCTATATACTTCTGGCATGGAAATACGTTATTAGTAAATAACTTGAATTAGTGGTGGTTGACTTAACCTGGCGGGGACTGTAATTAAGAATCAGATCGAATAACTATACTTTTTTAAATAGCCTTACCGGAAAATTAACAAAATTTTAAATATACTGGCGATCATCTAAAGCTGAGTATTTAGATAAGGGTAAAGAGCGAAGTCATTAAGCATTTATACTTAGCAGCCCCAGTGAAACACTTATCACTAAATACAGCTTGTAAAAGCAACACAGGATATTTCAATAGATCTTTGTTATTTATTATTTTTTAATATATATTTAGCGCTTATCTAAAATCAAACAATCTAAGTATATACCAAATAAGTTTTCCTTGTGCTTCTATTATCATGAACGAAAATAAAAAGAAAAAATAAATTAATAAGCCCAAAAATAACTGCCAAATAAAAACAAGCTCAAATCATAGTACACCTGTATCCATTGTTCCGATTCGTCACAAGGCGTATATTGAAGATGTACTTAGCTAGACCTATGGAATTATCGCCTACAGAGGTGGTCGACCTAGCAAGCATCCCACTCAACAGTGAGGTTACCAAAGGACTCGTCCCAGCCCAGGTTGAATATGTAAAAGAATCGGTCGTCGAAATCAACGATGAGTTGGGCTGCGTCGGCCAGTCGCTAAGGGCTATTGCAGCAAACCTTTCCGACGTGAAGAGCAACATCAAGCCTGGAAACTGGAGAGCCTTTTTAAAGTCTGGAGCAATTAATTGCTCGGAGAGGTTTGCTATTGACCTTGTAAGTGCATACACTAACTGGCTAGGCGGTTCAGATATAGACGACAACCTGCTTGCCTCGCTAACCCCTAGATCGCTAGCCCTAATGGGGAGCAAAGGAGTAACCGATAAGGAGCGGCAAAAAGTGTTCGAAGCGGTGGAGAATGGCGAAAGGATGACAGAAGCGACAGTAAGGGGCTTGGTCAAAGGCAAGAAGAAAAAGGTAAATAAATCTGTCCAAAAGACTGAAAGCCAGAAGATCAAATCCCTGAAAGAAAAAATTGAGACTTATAAAAAGGTCATAAGCAACCTTCAAGATGAAAATAAGAAACTTAGCAAATTACTATCAAACAGAGAAAAAATTGACTCACTTGTTTAACACTTAATCCTAAAAGGTTTCTCGCTATTAGCATTTAAAATGAAGATCACCAACTTAAACTCTAGAAATCCCAAGCAATTAAAATCAAAATCTAAGGACATCGATGCCAGAGAGCAGGGAGTTAAGAGAATATTATTAGAGAAACACAAGCCAAAGTATCTTTGCAATGTGAAAAAAAGTAGCGACATGAAAAATAAAAAAAGAGTGGCTTGAGATCATGAATAAAAATTCGAAGTCCAGAAATGGATTATTTCATTTATACAACCCTAAAAAAGAGGGATTGGGATCGTACGACATACATTATATAAATGCATATAAAAAGGATAAAAGGTTAAAAAATGATCTAAACAAAAATATTAAAGAGAGGAATGCAGCATGATTCCAGTCATTAGAAGTCTTTCAGAGTTAATGGCTATCACAGAGTCAAGGAAGAACCAAAATGATCTCTCTCAAAATAATGAGAGCTACAGCTCGAAAATGGATAGTGGGCAAAGGAAACGATACGCAAGGTCTCTAGATAAAAAAGAGGTCATTCTCCCTAATTTACCTAAAAAAATAAGGCATCATTGGATAAATAAAAAAGAAAAATTATCAAAATTCGTTGATAAGTTAGATTATAACAACCAAATCCAATCATCCTATGATCTGACCTTGTTAGAAAGACAAAATAAAAGAAATACTGAGGATGTTGCCTAATCATGAAAAGAATTAAACTAGATCATGCCATAGAATATCTTTCTCCGACATTAATACTCTCATATTTTTTCATTCATAATATTTTATTAGTTCTGATTGGGATTAGCTTTTCATTATATTTGATTAATATTAATTTTATAAATAGAATTATTAAATCTATTTATAAAAAACTAGTTACTAAAAAGGATTCATTAAAGGTAAATGTAAATGATACGGAAACAAAGACTAATCCAATTAATGACAGCTCAAACAAAGAGGATGCCAAACTTACATTAGTTGAAACCATAGAGGAGTTAGGATTTATACCGGCATTAAAGAAGAATGATGAAAGTAATGCTGCATAATTGATTTTATATATTAATATATTTATTAAATCTTAATTCAACTAAACCTGATTGTCTCTTTACAAGTAAATTAATAAAAGGTAATCTGAAATAGATACAAAAAGTAAATGCAAGAGGATCAAAAAAGGATAGAAGACATATTAGTTAACGGTCTATCCCATATTTTAAAAAGAACAGCGAAGGTCTGCCCAGGGGATCAATTAGCTATTGCCCAAGAGTATAAAGAGTGGATAAATTGTATATCGGCTAGCGATTTCTCAAAGCATGAGATACTAATTATAGATAAGTTTACATTTCCTTAATATATAAATTATCTGATACTATTAAGTATTTAGATGCTTTTCTTACAAAATATTATATATTAACTTATTGTATTAAATCTAATTTATTATATTACTATTATTTTTTGACTTATTTGAAATTTATATATGTATATTTAAGATATAAAGGAATATATATTTTCTTAATTAAATAATTTTTTTTATATTAATAAATTATCTTAAATTAATGAATATCCATACTAAATTACACTAGGGACCCAAGAAATAAAAATTGACTTTTATTAATACTGATGTACTATAGAGAGAGACTGCAAGCATATTGATGAATCTCAATTTTTTACCCACTTTAAGTACATCATTTAATTTGCAAACAGAATAAATGAAATGGTCAACAGATGCAGGGGATTTTTTGCCTATTTTTCAACCAATCAACATGAGCATTTAATGGAATCTTCAAGCACTTCAAGCTGGAAATCAACAAAGAGTCTAAAGCTTTCAAGCGGTCTAGGAATAGACAAAGAAACTCTCATAACAACATCCACAAGAGAATTAGTTGAATTTTATTGGACAAATCGAAAGAGGTTTTCAGGGGGTTACCGAGGCTTCCCATCCAAAACAAGTAGTGATCAAGGTAAATAAATAATTTTTAAGCCTATTGAAATAAAATAATTAATTATGGTTTTTCCTTATCATTAATTACTTGATATGAATTCGGAGCAAGTATTAAAAATAATATCCACCAGACAAAAACAAAAACGCCTATGATTGAAGTAAATAGAATGTTATTAAATAGTTTCCAACTAAAAATCAGAATTAAAACTCCAAAGCTAATAATTGACCAAGGTTGACACCAGTAAGGTTTGGAATCCCAAAAACTTTTTTTTGAATTTGTATCCATTAAAGAAACTTGAGAAATGATTATAGTTTTCCAAGCCTAACCATTTACTCAGGCTTTTCTTCTTCAACAGGCTTTTCTTCTTCAACAGGCTTTTCTTCTTCAACAGGCTTTTCTTCTTCAATAGGCTTTTCTTCTTCAATAGGCTTTTCTTCTTCAACAGGCTTAATTTCAACTATATTGTCAATTGAAGAAGAGTTATCACTATTAGTAAAAATCTTAGAAGCCTCCTTAACCGAATCAGGCGCTGAGCCCTTAAGTAAAAATTTCAGAACATATCCAAGAGAGACAAACAAACCTATTGGGAGGACAAGTCCTAAAAGCAATTTATAGAGAATTATTCCTATTCCAAAGACAGCAATAGAAATAATAATGTTCTTCCTGTTCATATGTACTAAATGAATAGACACTGAATCTAAGCTATTTCTGAGTTATCTTGATGAGATGGCTTCAACGCGATGTTTATTTAAATAATCTAAATTGTAATTATTAACGTTAAATTCAATGCTTATCAAAGAGAAAGAATTAAAAAAATTCTTTAATTTATCTTATGGAGAAAAAGCTCCATCAAGGAAAGAATGGGAATCTTTGTACAACCAACAAGTTAAATTCATCGATCCTACTCAAGAAAAAAATGGAATTGATGCATATATAAAAGCTCAAGATGGGTTAATCAAAAGATGTGATGACATTTTTTTAGAATCACATTCAATTGCAATCAATAAGAATATTGCTTTTGTTGAATGGACAATGGGTTTAAAAATAAAAGGTATCGAATTCATATACGATGGGACAACACGATTAATATTTGATGAAGAAGGGAAAGTCAAAGAACACAGAGATTATTTTGATTTTTGTTCAGGAACATTTGGTAATATTCCAGTTATAGGAGCATTTTTTAGATGGTTATACTCAAGATTTGTTGGCTAAAATATTTATTATTTTTTTAAAATCAGAAAAGAACTAGTAAATTTGCCTAATCGCGATCAAACTAAAAAAATAATATTTAATTATTTTCTAAATTTTATTTGTTTATTTGGTTCAATAGGTAATTAAGATTTTTTAGCTATAACAATAGTGGTACTGAAAGATTCAAATGGGAAAATTAGTTGATTTAATAAAGGAAACCTACGACCATAAAGCATGCTTAGAGATTGCGAATAGTGGTTGTTCTGAAGGTGCATGCACAAGACATAACTATCAAGCTGACACTCTATTGCTATATATGAGTTACTCAGAGGAGATCATCCAATACACTTCAGAAAGACTGGGATACTCTTTTCTTTCTAATCTTGCAAGAGATTTTGGATCGCCACTAAACCATAAAGATCAAGAAGATTTCTCATGGCAAGAAGTAGTATCGGCTTGTCCAAATAAGGACGACTATAAACATGCCCTTGTATGGAAATTTATAGAATTAGTAGCCAAAGAGAAATGTTTAGAGCACTAATAATTCAATATGGAAATTAATTCTTTAGTACTTGAATATTTATCCTACAGGTAATTTAATTTTCGAAAAAAGATCAAATATTGGACTCATCCGATGAGGTTGAAAAATAAAATGAATTACACAAAAAAATAATATTAAACCTACTATTACATAAATTTAAACTCTATCTCTTCCCAAATTCCCTCGATCCAAATAAGGAAGAATTGGTTTTAACTCTCTATTTCCATTGAAAATAGATATATAAAAATAGAATAAACGAATCATTACTAGTTTGAAATAATATTTATAAAAATACCTTAGATTTATAAATAATTATATTCGATTGATAAATTGAATATAAAGTTATGGCCGAGAAGCCTCGTCAAAGAGAATTTATAATTAGATTATGAAGGTTATATCCAAGACAAGAATTGAGAAACAACCCCTCTATTGAAGAAATAATCTCAGTCACACTTAGCTGTACCTTTATTAGGATGACTGAAATAAATAGACTAAATCGATCGGTTCTTTATCAAGAATTCAAAGAATGGATAGTAAACTCTGGGAAGAATGAAGAAACCCAAGAAATTTTATGCCTGAGATACTTAAACAATAATAAGAAGATTAATTAGATTAACTTATAATTACTATTTGATTATTTTACAAAAAAAGAATTTTGTAATCCTCGTTCGAGGAAGAAAAGCACTAAGGTGAAGAAAAACTGAATATATGTTCACTTCATTATTCTCTCTGTTCTTCTCAACCTTACTTTGGGTTCAAGTACCCCAGTGGAGTGATAACTGGTCAAAGTGTGCTGTGGATGTACCCGACACTGCTTGCCATTGGTACATAGTTTCTCCAGACAATACTTTTGGTAAAGGATTCGATTGGGCGACAGCACCATGGTTTGATGCAAACGGTTTGAATGATATTTCAAAGATTTCCTCTGAAACAGTTGTAGAAAAACTACAATTAAAAGAAATTAATAAAAAATTATTATATTGAGTATTTCAAGAACATTGTTTAAAAACAAATAAATCAAATATTTTAACTAGAAATAATTAATTTCTTATTTCACCTAATACTCTTAGCGCTTCATTCACATGAGCAGGACCATTTAAAAGGTCGTTAAAAATATGTCTTATAATACCCTTCGAGTCGATAATATAAGTTACACGACCATCTAATAAACCAAGAACTTTAGGGACACCAAAAGCTTTTCTCAAAGAATTGTCCGTATCACACAATAATGGGAAAGGAAGTTTATTTTTGTCAGAAAATGATCTATGGCTTGCTTCATCATCACCACTCACCCCCCACACTTCAGCACCAAATAGTTTAAAAAGATCATATTTATCTCTAAAGCCGCAATTTTCAGCTGTACAACCAGGGGTATCATCTTTCGGATAAAAAAATAGTACTAGTGGCCTACCTTTAGCTTGTTTGCTCGTCCTAGCAACTCCTAGCTGATCAGAGAGTGAGAAATCAGGTATTTTATCGCCTAACTTTAAAGGCATTTGAATCCTAAAACTTATTGATTCATTATATAAAAAATTTAGTCATATCGGAGGAAGAAATAGTTGATAAAATAGTATTAACTCTAAAATTTATAGATAAACACCTATTGACTATAGTTTGTAAACTATAAATTTATTAAGTTAACAAAAATAAGATTTTGAGTTTTAGTATATTGGTATTAATTAAATAAAAATCATTGAGTGGTTTCGGGAAAAAGAGAAAAGAGAATAAAGGCTCTTCTAAAAAACTCCGAAACCTTTCAGAAAAGGATCTGAAAGCACAATCAATCGATCATCATCTTAAAGGTAATTTAGATGAAGCAGAAAAAGGATATATAACTTTTTTAAAAAATGGGTATTCTGATGCAGATATAATTTCAAATTATGCACTTATATGTGAAGAAAAAGATGAAAATGATAAAGCTATTAAACTATATGAAAGATGTATAAATAGCTATCCAAATCATATTTTTTCAAAATTAAATTTATCTTATTTATATTATAAGTTAAATAATTTAAAAAAGGCAGAAGTAATCATTGAAGAAGCCATTAAATTAAAGCCTAGTCTTCCAAATAGCTATTGTATTAAAGGATTAATTCTGAAAAGTTTAAACAAATATAATGAGGCTAAAATATCACTTAAACAAGCAATCAAACTAGATAATAATTACTTTGATGCTTACATAAATCTAGGGTTGCTAAATAAAGATTCTAATAAATATGATGAGGCAGAAAAATATTATTTAAAAGCATTGGAAATAAATAATAAATCTGCTATAGCTCATTTAAATCTAGGCGCATGCTACAAAGATAAACAAGAACTAGAAAAGGCAATATTACATACAGAAAAGGCAATAGAGATAGATAATAAACTAGAAAAATGTTATTTAAATCTAGCAACGATCTATAACCAGATGGGTGATTATAAAAAATCACTATCACTTACAAAAAAAGAAATTTTATTGAATAAAAATAGTAATTTAAGTTTTCAACTTTTAAGTGACTTAATTAAAAAAGGAGAATTATTAAATACATCAAATAAAGATAATAGAGAATTGCTTAATAATATATTAAATAGGAAAGATATTTCTCATAGAGAGCTATTTGGCAATATAAATAGCCTGATATCCAAAGAAGTATTAGAAAAATTATCGGTTTTAGAATCAGAATTATATGATAAAAGTGAATTTAATATTCTTATTAAGGACAAAGAATTAGTAAAAGCACTTTCATTACTCATATTTTGCTCTCCGTTATGGGAAAAAGTTTTAAGGAACGTACGCAAGAATATTCTAATGAGCTATTCAGATAAAGATAAAATAAGCAATAATATTTTAAATTTCACTATAGGACTTGGATCACAATGTTTCTTAAATGAGTATGTCTATTACATATCCACAGAAGAAGAGGATAAGCTAAAAGAACTTAGGAAAACCATCAATAATAATAAAAATAAAGATTATAAAATAGCAATAATCTCTTGCTATCAATCTCTATCTTCAATAAACAATGAAATCATTAATTTGAATGATTATGTATCAAACAATAAAGAATTAAATAATCTACTTAATTTACAAATCAAGGAATTAAATGATGAAAAAAAGATTTCAAAAGGGATTAAAAAGATAGGAAATATAAAAGATTTTATATCTAAGGAAGTGAAAAATCAGTATGAATTAAACCCATATCCTAGATGGAGGTATAATTCATTTGCTAAAGAAAACAAATTAAACTACTTATCGGTTATTAATTCTGAAATTTATCCAAATAAATTTCAATCTAATTCAGATCAATTAAAAAATAAAAAAATAAATATACTTATAGCTGGTTGTGGAACAGGGATTCAAATACTTGAAGCATCTCGATATAGTAATTGTGAAATAACAGCAATCGATTTAAGCAATTCGAGCATCTCATATGCAAAAAGGAAGGTCGATGAATATGGATTGAAAAATGTCGATTTTATAGAAATGGATTTACTTGAATTAAAATCATTAAATAAAAGATTTGATTTAATAGAATGTTCAGGTGTTCTTCATCATATGAATGATCCTACTAAGGGATTATCAAATTTATTTGATGTATTAGAAGCAAAAGGTTTTTTAAAGTTAGGTTTCTACAGCAAATATGCAAGAAAAGAAATACTAAGAGCAAGAGAAATAATCAAAGAAAAAGATCTTAAACCAAGCGTTGATGAAATAAGAAGCTTCCGAAATGACGTTCTTAATGGAGAGATAAAGAAGTTAGATAAAATAACTAACTGGTCAGATTTTTACTCAACCTCAATGTGTAGAGATCTCTGCTTTCATAGTCACGAAAACTGTTACTCGTTAATTGAAGTTAAAAAGATGCTAAAAACATGTAATCTGGAATTCCTAGGTTTTACTCTTTCAAAAGATATAAAAGATAAATATCAGAGAGATAATAAAGATATAGACTCTTTAAAAGATTTAGAATTATGGGATAAATTTGAAAAATCAAATCCTAATTCTTTTAGAGAAATGTATCAATTCTGGGCTAGAAAATCAATTAAATAGTTGTTCTTCCAATCCTGGAATAAACAATTTACATAAGGAGAAAATAAATAGTATTGCTAGAATATTACCTAGCATTGCTATTGCAAAGCGAATTCTCAGATCCTTAGCAAATGGTAGTAGGTTTTCCCAAAGTTGTAATAACGGTCCGCCTGCCATTGGATATTAATGTTTAATTACCAATAGCTTACAGTGGGACTACCTTATTGGCTACATGAAAACAAGATTTAAAGTAAAAAGATTCTATTATTATCTTTTAATTTAATTTGCTTCTCATAACAAATAGAATTATCAGCCCTATCAATATTAGGGCTATAGGGTAAAGCAATAAAAACAAAAGATCTGTTAAATTTTCTGGTCTATTAAAAATAACTAAACCTATTATAAAAATTACTATTGGTAAAAGAATCAGTGATTTTATTAATAGGCCTTCATTCCATCTTTTAGTCTCATTATCTTCATCTAATAAAGTTTCCAACTTTTCACGTAAAACTTTATTATTAAAATCAGACTGATCACTCATAAGATCTTTATAATAAGACTACGAATCCATGCTAAAACTATATACTTTTTTTTGCATTCCTATATAGTTTTTATCAATATTCATCCCTAAAAAATAATGAGCCAATTTGATTATATAAATTTATTTGGTTTTTCAGCAGCATTGCTCACCACAATTGCTTTTATACCTCAATTATATAAAACATGGCAAACGAAATCAGCAGAGGATGTATCATTAATTATGTTAATTCTATTTATAACAGGTCTAATCTGTTGGATTATTTACGGTTTAAAGATCCATTCTATTCCAATTTTAGTTGCAAATATAATTACCTTTATTTTTAATTTTTCAATCTTAGTTTTGAAAATTTCATATAGAAAAAACAAATAAGAAAGAGATTCTTTCATATATATTAATTTTTTTTTCTTGTACTCACATAGAAGCTATAGTTAGTCAAGAATTGAACAAATTAAATGCCTGTAGAAGAACTTCAACTGATTGGAAGATCTTTAGCTTTACACCCTCCTGTAATGATAATTACACTTGGTTTATTTATGTATATTAGAGGTAAAGCTATTGCAAGCAGCAGCCCAACAAAGAAAATTACTCCTTTTTTCCCTTTTAGAAACGTTTAAAAAATATAAAATTAAAAAACCATCTCTATTTAAAATTATTAAATAGAGATGGTTTTTTTTATTTAGATTCAACCAAAAGGGTTAGATCCCTTAAGTGGTCCTACGAAAAGAAATTCAATAACAGTACCAACTATTGCCATCGGGAAAACCCATATAGACATAAATCTTAGTCCCATGAACTTCATTCCACCTTTACCTGCAAAGGCATCTTTGGTCATTGTATAAACAGTTTCTGTATCACTTACTTCATAAGAATCATTAATACCTGGTTCGTAAGGTTTAACAAAATCCATCCTATTAAATAAATTTCTAATTTTATTAATAGCGACTATTGGCCAAACCCATAAATAAAAGATACGAGATCCCAATCTATTAGCATCAGATTGTGGATTTCCCAAATCCTTATTAGTGTTGTCTTTTGGGAAAGAATCTTCAATTATCGAAGCTATTGCCTCTTGATCAGTTGTGTAATCAACTACAGTATTTGCTGAATCCATCAATAACTTAAATTTTTAATGATTATAAGATTAATTCCTTATTTTTGTATTGAAGAAATAATTTAATATTTATTGGTAAAAAATATCCAAAAATCGAAAAAAAAAAGACCTGTATAAATTCAGGTCTTTTTAATCTTTCAATTGTTAAAAAATAGAAATTTTATTACTATAACAATTTACTTATTATGCATTTATTACACCACGGCGAATAAATTGCATTGCAAATATTGCTCCTAGGAAAAAGACTGTAGGGATTCCCAATGCATTTACTGCCAAGGTTCTAACAGTAAAGACCGGGTAGCCTCCTGCAGGTCTTCCTTTATCAGCAACAATTGCAGTATCTTCCCAAACTTGCTCGTTTTTAATAGTAGGGCCATTATCCCAAACAAATACTCCCCACCTACGCAACCAATAATCAGCAAAGGCAAGAGTAAAAATAACTGGAGAAAGAACCAGTAATAATTTAAGTGTGTTCATCCATCTAGGATATTTATGTCACAAATCCTGGCATACGAGAGCCAAAAAGGCTTATCAAGAAGAAGACCCTAAGGATTCTGTAACAAATTGGTCAGAATTTAGAAGCTTTAATAACTCTCTAAGTTGACTCGCATTACTTCTGATATGGTGGGATCATTGCCCCTAGAAAGGCCTAAAATTAATTGGTTTGATTTATGGAATTCGGTTTTAAAGAAATTCTTTTCGGATTAGCAGGAGTAAGCATGGTTGCTTGGGCAGCAGTTATCGGCCTCTGGCATACCTATATGTTTCCAAGATTTTTCAAAGAAGATTCAAGTCGAATTAATAGCTCTACTCCAGCAAATTCCGTAGCTCAATCAGCTCCTGAAAACAACGGCACTAACAAGCCTTGGTTCCTTGACGACGAAGGAGGTTCACTTACACCTCAGACAGCACTCGGTGCAATAGGTCTTACCGATAGAGGCAAATACAGTAAAAAATCTTTTGTAGTTGCTGATTTCAATCCTGTTGAAGCTGGTTATGGAGTTAATAGGCTTTACACGTCGATTTTAATTGGTTTGGCTATTAGTACTTTTGTAATAATTTCCTTTGGGCTTCAAAGTGGTTTTGGAATGATGGGGCCAACCTTATAAATTGACTCAAGGTAAAGCGAAAAGAGATAGAACCAATCTTAAAAATTTCAATTACCAATTTCTTAAATGCTTTATAAAATCAAGCTTCAAACATTATTTTGTTTGAAAAAGAAAGCTTTAATTTGAAAAAACAAATGTTTTCAGATAAAGATCTTTAATGAAAAGTTTTTTACTGATTTTCAAATCTTTTTCTCAAGTTAATTTTAAATCGACAGCAATCAATTTTTTGTTCGCATTTTTTCTATAGGTTTCTCTCTAAAACCCCTTTTAGAGACTAGATTTAATAATCTTGATTGCCACTTCAAACGAAGTTAGGAATTAGTTGCCTAGTAAGCAAACGAATAAATATTGACTTATTTATGTATCAAAATCAATATTTAAGAGACAAGAAAATTTAAAAAAAGCCAAATTCACTCTAAATGTGCAAAGCTGCTTTAAAATATTCTTGATTTTAAATTGCTCCATGACTGTAGGAATCTACTTCGCTACAACAACAGGTAAAACCGAAGATATAGCTGAACGGCTGCACGGCTTACTTGACTCTGCTGAAGGTCCAAAGGATATTTCAGATGTCGATGACCTTAGTGAATTAGCTGGACATGATGGGGTTATTTGTGGAATCCCTACATGGAATACCGGTGCTGACTCTGAAAGGTCAGGAACTGCTTGGGATTCAATCCTTGAAGACATTGGTGAACTAAATCTCAGCGGTAAGAAAGTTGCGATTTTTGGTTTAGGTGATTCATCTACTTACACCGAAAACTATTGCGATGCAATGGAAGAACTTCATAGGTACTTCCAACAAGCAGGTGCATCAATGGTTGGATACACTTCTAAGGCTGACTATACGTTTGACGAATCAAAAAGTGTGGTTGGAGAACAGTTCTGCGGATTACCTCTCGATGAAGATAGTGAATCAGACATGACTGATGAAAGACTTGAAGGATGGGCTGAAAAACTAAAAAGCGAGATGTTTTAAAGCTCTAAAAAAAATTACTAGATCTTCCTAAGTCATTACTTGGGAAGATATTTTTTTGTCCATTTTTATGTGAAATTAAAAATCACGAAAAACAAACTAAAAAATCTCTAAAAAATCATTTTCTGAAGTTATTTAATAAATCGCTCCAAACGACCCCAAAATATCTTAATATTTTCTTTATGAATCCAGAACATTGCTCTGATCAAAACGTTTATGTAAACGTAAATCTCTCTTTGAAAGATGAGACTTTGCGGATTTTGCTTGAGATGTCAAATGATATGGACGCTAGTCTTGAGGATGTAATAAGTTCAATAACTGAAGACTCTGTAATAGATTTACAGAGGCTACAGGACGATTTAGGTATTGTTATAATCCCAGAGAAATGTAGTAAGCAAGATTTAATAAATTCACTTCAATAGAGATTAATCGTTTTTTTAATACCTTCGCCAGTGGTTTAGTACTTTTCCAAGCAGAAATAAAAACTTGATTTTTAAAGATATAGATCTTTTTTCCTAGGACATTTCTTCTTATTCTTAATTTCATCAAAAATAAAATTGCTGAAATGATTTCTTTAAACTTTTTAATTAATCTTAAAAGTCATCAGAGATATTTTTTATTTAAACCTTTATAAAGCCAATTTTGAACTCGTTGCGCAAAGACTTTGTTAGTTGCTTTTTTTTCAAACCAATCCCTACAATTTTTTCTTTTAATCTCTGAAATTGATTTTGTTGCATTTATCAATCCCTCGATATCATTTGGTTTCACCAAAAAACCATTAAAACCATCTTCAATCAATTCCCCAGGTCCTCCAAGATCATATGCAATTACTGGAACTCCACAAGCCATCGCTTCAACAATAACGTTACCGTAAGCTTCATTCCATTTTGGAGTATTTATTAAAGCTCTGCATAGACCTAATTGGTCCTGAAATTCATTCGTTGGAAGGAAACCTTTCCATTCAATACTTTCTTTTGTAAAAGTATTTTCAATCTTTGAAGCATATTCTTTATCTTCAATAAGTCCCCAAACCAATAATTTTTCACCTAGATCTTTCGCAACTCTTACTGCATCTTCTAAACCTTTTTCAGGTGCAATTCTTCCAGCCCAACCTAATGGACCATTCTTTTTTTCATTGAAGGAATAATTTTCCATATCAAAACCATTACCAACAATAATTGGATCGGTTTTCAAACAATAATCTTCTGATTGTCTTTTTGTATGAAAAGCTAACTGATATGGAAATAGTTGACTTATTTGACTAATAATTTCTTTCATTATAAGTGATTCAGCACCCATACTAATTAAATGAAAGATTTTAATTTCATGAGTTTTTGTTAACCATAGAGGAAGCCAATCATAGGCAAAATTAATAACTGCATCGGAATGATTTGCTAAATCAATAGCTGTTTCCCATAACTTCGGTAACACACTATTAGAGGGAATTAATACTGGGTCTGTTCTTTTCTGATGTTGCCAACTAGGTTGATCTATTCCATCTATTAATTTTATTTCAAGCAATTCACTTTCAAAAGGTATTTTTGAACCTTTTGGTGCAATTAAAATAATTTTATGACCTAATGAAATTAATCCTTTTACTAGAGAAATAATAGTAAGTTCAACTCCACCTCCTTTCCCACTGCCTAGATAACCTATAGGTGTACTTACAAGAATAAGTTTTAATTGTTTATTTCTCACTAAATTTAACCTTCTTCTAGCAATTCATTATTAGTTTTATCCCCCCAAAATCTTCTCCTTTGACTTACAAATAATACTGATATTAAAACCAAAACCACTCCAATCCACTGAAGAATAAATAGTCTCTCTCCTAACCAAATCCCACCAGTAATTAAAGCAAAAACTGGTGTTAAAAATGCAAGGGTACTAAAGCTAGTTAATTCTTTACGGCTTGCAAACCAAAAAAACAAGCCATAGGCCAATGCGCTACCAAACAAACTTGAATAAGACATCAAAGTCCATTCAAAAGCAGACCAATCTGGAAATAATGGCCAATGTTTATCAAACACATGCCAAACGAGAAGAGGTATGCTTCCTAACACCATGTGCCAACCTGTTACGGCAACAGGATCACTGTTTTTGCAAGCATATCTAATAAGAACTGTCCCTAAAGCCATAGATGTGGCCGCGCATATCATCCAAACCTCTCCATGGCTTAAAAAATTACTTCCTGATTCAAATTTGCCAAGTAAAAACCAATTTCCTAGCAATTCGGTAGGGACCCCAAGACAAATGATTCCAACCAATCCAAGAACCAAACCAATCCATCCAATTGGATTTATTGCATCTCCAAACAAAATTCTTGCTAATAGAGCAACCATCAAAGGTTGGGAATCGATAAGTACCGAACCCAATCCAGCGCCTGTTTCCATTAAACCTTTAGCCAGAAAAATCTGAAAAAGTGTTGCGTCAATCAAAGTAAATACTAAAAACCACACCAAATCATCTTTTGAAATATTCCAACTCCTTTTCAAAAAAGGTACGGAAGCTAAAACCACTAGACCAGCGGGCAAAAGCCTTAGTGAGGCAACAATCTCAGGTCCTGCAGCCTTAACCAATGGTGCCATAGCCGCCATTGATGTCCCCCAAAGAGCAAACGGCAAAATCATCAAAAACCAATTCCAAATGACAAACATAAGGTCAGAAAGCAATCTCCTTTTTAATATCAATAAAGTTATGCATAATTTGAATGATTTGGCCCTTGAGACGCAAATCCAAAAAAAGGATGGCACGAATATGTATTGAAGGTCCTATCAATGCAGAAACTCGAAAAAATGTCCTAAAAGCATTAAAGCAAATTGAAGATAGAGAGTTCCCAGCCCTATTACTTCGCATTGACAGCCCTGGAGGAACAGTTGGTGACAGCCAAGAAATTCATAGTGCTCTCTTGAGACTAAGAGAAAAAGGTTGTCATGTTGTGGCTAGTTTTGGCAATATCTCGGCCTCTGGAGGGGTTTATATAGGAGTTGGTGCTGAAAAAATCGTTGCCAACCCAGGAACAATAACAGGCTCCATTGGAGTGATTTTAAGAGGGAACAACCTCTCGAAGCTATTAGAGAAGGTTGGCATTAAATTTGAAACTGTAAAAAGTGGGCTTTACAAAGACATCCTTTCTCCTGATCGCCCTTTATCAGCAGAAGAGAGACAACTGCTTCAGTCTCTTATTGATAGTAGTTATGAACAATTTGTCTTAGCAGTTTCAAAGGGGAGAAACTTAACAACCGAAGTTGTAAAGAGTTTTGCAGATGGGAGAGTTTTCACTGGAGAGCAAGCCAAAGAATTTGGACTTGTAGATGAAATTGGTGATGAAAATGACGCAAAAATGCTCGCAATAAAGATTGCCAACCTAGATGAAAAAACAAAGCCAATTACCTTTGGCAAAACAAAAAAGAAATTATTGGGTTTTTTGCCTGGAGGAAAATTAATTTATAACCTTTTAAACGCATTAAATCTAGAGTTAGAGGTGAATGGGCAAATTCTTTGGCTATACAAGCCATAAGCTATGAATTTTCAAAATAAATTTAATCTATGTGCTTTAAGGGGTGCAACAACTTCTGAACACAATTCTGTGGAATCAATTACTTCAGCAGTAGAGGAATTGCTAGATGAATTAGTATCAAGAAATAATTTGATCACCGATCAAATTATTTCTGTTACTTTTTCTGTAACCAAAGATTTAGATGCTTGTTTTCCCGCTTCAATTGCGAGAAGAAAAACAGGTTGGGAGAATATTGCCCTTTTAGACTGTCAACAAATGTTTGTTAAAGAGGACTTGGCAAAATGTATTCGCCTACTTGCTTACGTTTCTTTATCAAATGAGCAAACACCCCAACACCCTTACTTAGGTAAAGCAAAAAATTTGCGCCCAGACCGTTAAAGCCTGTTTTTTCCCAACAACGACCTATATTTAACTATGTTTACATTATGCACTTGAAAAACACTCAAGTGATAAGTATCTTTCAACCAAAATAAGTCATGTTCAAAAATCATTCTTTGCGAATAATAAAAAAAATTTTTTTTATTGGATTCTCAACATTTTTGTTTAGTGGAGGAGCTTTTAACTTAGCCCCAAAAGCTACTGCATCTCCAGGCTTTTTTGAATACCAATGGTCCCCAGAGGAAGGTTATAAAAAACTTAGATACCTTCAATCCTCATCTGAAAGACTTGAAAGAGCAACTTATTACTTTTTTCTTAGAGGTAGAGAAAGAAAAGCAGATATCAGCAAATTGACT
Source organism: Prochlorococcus sp. AG-363-G03 (assembly GCA_003280265.1). Lineage (GTDB taxonomy): Bacteria > Cyanobacteriota > Cyanobacteriia > PCC-6307 > Cyanobiaceae > Prochlorococcus_B. Next base: position 19,023 of record QCFJ01000012.1, read on the forward strand.
CTTAGAGTACCTGAATATTTTGAAGCAAAAATTAAGCCTCAGAAATTAAGTTTATGCAAAGTAAAAATAGGTTCATATACATCAAGAACACGTTGCGTAGAAAATATTCCATCTAATATAAGAATAAATGAGAAACAAACTTCAATTGATATAACCCCAGATAAACCAATTCCACTTAACAAAGATTCTTACGCAGTTGTAATGAAAATTTTTAATCCCAGAAAAAGAGGAATGTTTCAATTCCAAGCTTTTTCTCAGAATGTTGGAGAAATCGACATCTCAACATATTTAGGGACTTGGAACATAGACGTACAGTGAACTGATAAATTAGTTTCTACATCTAAACCAACACGAACATAAATAAAAAATGACAAAAAGGACTTTTGGTGGAACTAGTAGAAAAAGGAAAAGAGTGTCTGGGTTCAGAGTGAGAATGAGATCCCATACTGGAAGGAGAGTTGTAAGAACTCGTAGAAAACGTGGAAGAGCTCGTTTAACTGTCTAAAATCACCCTTTTCCTATTAAAGAACTCGTAACAAAAGTTTCATCTAATGGTTCTGCCAAAACACATGAGACTAAAAGGTCATAAATGTTTTGACTTTATTTATAAAAAGGGCACAAGATTCTATAGCACTTCAATGGTTCTAAGAGTTACAAATGCAAATACAAAACTATATTTCAAAGGAATCGACTCACAAATTAAGCCCTTTGTAAAATGTGCAGTATCCATAAGCAATAAAGTAAGCAAAAAATCGGTTACTAGAAATAAGCTTCGACGGTTATTCCACCATCACTTGGCTCGCAGACTTTCTAATATGATCCAAGAAAAAGAAGTTTGGGCGTTTATTTCCTTGAAACCCTCCTGCATGAAAATTTCTGAAAGCGATCTTCTTAAAGAATGTGACAAACTACTTATCAAGTCTGGAATAGCAAAATGACAATTAGTCCTAACGAAGAAATCTTTTACGAAGGTGGGCCTGCTAGCGGTGACCTTGTAATAAATTTAATGGCTGGGATTACCCTGATAGGACTCCCTTTTACTTTTGGAGCTTTGGTAAGAGCCTTGTGGGTTAGATACAAAATAACTACTCGTAGAATATCTGTTACTGGTGGCTGGCTAGGTAGGGATAAAACTCAAGTTGTTTACAGCCAGATTGCTGAGATCAGATCAATCCCAAGAGGTTTAGGATCCTACGGTGATATGGTTTTAGTTCTAAAAGATGGAGCCCGCCTCGAGATGAGATCACTTCCTAACTTTCGAGAAACAGAATTATACATCCTTGAAAAAATAGAAAAATCACCTATAAATAAATCCGTCAAAGAAGTCCAAGGCTTTTCAAACTAATGAGCCCTAACAAATATGTGAGACAAGAGCACATCCTCTAAGGCAAACTGTCCTAACAACCTCAACCTTTCTTACTTAAAAACCGTGATCGGGTACATCTCAGACAATCTACTTATCCCGATCCTAGATTTTTTCTACGGATTAGTTCCAAGTTATGGACTAGCGATTGTCGCATTAACCATAGTTATTCGCTTAGCACTTTTTCCTCTCAGCGCTGGCTCAATTAGAAGCGCGAGAAGGATGAAGATTGCTCAACCTGTCATGCAGAAAAGACAGGCTGAGATAAAAAGCCGCTATGCAAGCAATCCTCAAAAGCAACAGGAAGAATTAGGTAAACTAATGAGTGAGTTCGGGAGTCCCTTAGCGGGTTGCCTGCCACTTTTAGTTCAAATGCCAATATTATTTGCATTATTTGCAACTTTAAGAGGCTCACCTTTTGCGGATGTTCCTTATCTAGTCAACATCAAAGTTCTACCATCAGACCAAATAGCTGCGGTAGAACCCAAGCCTTTCAAGACCGCTAAACACTCAATATTCATAACTGAAAAAAATCATTTTCCTGTAATTGCAACCCTTCCAGGCGGCACTAAAATTGGTTCCGGTGATTCGGTAAAAATTAATTTACAAACTTTGAATGGAGATTCATACGTTAATGAATTAAAGAAATATGAAAGTGGTTCAAAATTTTCACCTTCTTGGAAAGTAACGAAAGGGGAAGACGTTTTAAAAGTATCCTCTGATGGGACTGTAAATGCTCTTAATCCTGGTGATGCAACTGTTGAGGCAAAGATACCTGGCTTAGCTGCAAAGAGTGGTTTCTTATTTATAAAAGCCCTGGGGAACGTTGGTTTTTATGTAGATGGTGCAATTCACTGGGATATTGCAATTCTAGTAGCAGGTTTCGGACTAACACTAGTCATTTCTCAAGTGCTTTCTGGAAGAGGGATGCCTGTAAACAAACAACAATCAACTGCAAATAAAATTACACCTGTAATGATAACTGGAATGTTTTTATTCTTCCCTTTGCCAGCTGGAGTATTGCTTTATATGGTTATTGCAAATATTTTTCAAGGCATACAAACATTTCTATTAAGCAGAGAATCCTTACCAGACAATTTACAAAAAATACTTGATGATCAGCTCAAGCAACAAGATAAACCCGCTGTTTCAGTATCCTCAGAAGTAGTATCTGATTCAGATAGATTACCTTTTGAACCAAAAAGTAATAAATAATTTTAATAACCACTTATTATATCAATCAATTCAAATATAGAATCAAATCCATAACTGATGTCTGATTGGGATAAACAACTTGATTTACTAATTCGAGCAAGAACTCCCATTATTTGGATAAGGAGTAATGAAGAAGAAAGAGTTGAAACTCTATTAAAAAACTCTACTAAAAGACTTTCTCCTCGAAGGCTTGCAACTTGGGATTACATAGATGGAATAACTAATATTCTTAATTCCAAAAACATTGGTTCACGACAGCCAATGGCAGTACTTGAATGGCTTAAAAAACTAGATGAAAGTTCTCCAACCATACTTTTATTAAAAGATTTTCATCATTTCTGTGAAGATCCAGGCATTCTTAGAATGCTAAAAAATCTAACTATTAATCTTCGCGCAAAGCCTCATTCAATAATTATCAGTTCTGGATTATGGAGCCCCTCAAATGATTTAGAAGAAGACCTTACTATTCTTGATCTACCCTTACCCAAAGAAAATGAAATTAAAACACTTTTATCAAATATTTCTGATGCTAGTAGTTCTCAATTAGATGAAAAAATTCTTAAAGAACTAACAAATGCATGTGGCGGTCTAAGTGAATCAAGGATTCGTAAAGTAGCTGCCAGAGCACTTGCACAAAGAGGGAAAATTGGTAAAGAAGATTTGCTAGAAGTACTAGAGGAGAAACGCCAAGCTATTGCTCGAAGCGAAGTTCTGGAATATTGCAAAACAAATAAATCGCCAAATGATGTGGGTGGTTTACAAATATTGAAAGATTGGTTGAAACAAAGGAAGCAAGCCTTCTCAGAGGAAGCAAAAGATTTTGGATTGCCTTTACCTAAAGGGGTTTTGCTAGTTGGTCCTCAAGGGACCGGAAAAACTTTAGTAGCGAAAGCAATCGCAAATAGCTGGTCTATGCCTTTATTAAGGCTTGATGTAGGGCGATTATTTGCTGGCTTAGTTGGAGCAAGTGAAGCAAGGACAAGAGAGACCATTCAGAGAGCTGAAGCTATGGCACCTTGCATTTTATGGATTGACGAAATTGATAAAGCTTTTGGCGGAGATGGAAGAAGTGACGGAGGAACAAGTCAAAGAGTGCTTGCGAATATTCTCACTTGGATGTCAGAGAAAACTTCTTCTGTTTTTCTAGTAGCCACTGCAAATGGAATAGATAAGCTACCTGCTGAGCTGTTGAGGAAAGGAAGATTTGATGAGATTTTCATGCTTGAATTGCCCTCCAGAATTGAAAGACATAGCATTCTTGAACTTCATCTTCAAAAACGAAGACCTAATTTAAAAATTGATTTAAATGCTGTTGTCGATAGAACAGAAGGATTCTCTGGTGCAGAATTAGAACAAGCCGTTATTGAGGCAATGTATTTTGCATTTGCAGAGAGAAGAGAACTTGTAGAAGGTGATTTAATTCTCGCTTCAAGTCAATTAGTTCCTCTTTCTAGAACAGCAAGAGAACAACTTGAATCTCTTAGAGAATGGGCTTCTAGTGGAAGAGCGAGAGCTTCATCTCCAAAACTTTTTTAAAGTTTTCTTCTTATTTTTTTTAATAAGAAAAGTTCTTAAATTTAGAAGAAATTAACACTCCTGATTATTTTTAGGAACAATTAACCATTAGGCTAAAAGGACTTCAATATTTATATAGTGATAGACCATAAACTACTAAGAGAAAATCCAAACTTGATTGCAGAAGGACTTAAATCAAGAGGCATGGATATTGATTTAGGAGCACTTCAAAAATCATGCAAAGATCTTAAAGAACTTGAAGAAAAAAGGAATTCACTTCAAGCAAAGGGGAACTTAATTGGCAAAGAGGTTGGACAAAAAATAAAACAAGGCCTTTCTCAAAATTCCGAAGAGATTTCAAATCTTCGCATTAAGGGCAATAAAATCAAACAACAAGTTGGGATTATTGAAGAGGAGGAAAAATCGATATCAAACAAATTAAATGAACAAATCCTTTGCTTACCCAACCTTCCAGATAAAAATTCGCTTATTGGGAAAAACGAAAAAGATAACAAGGAAATCAGAAGATGGGGTGAGCCTATTTCAGGAAATAATTTCAAAGAACATTGGGAAATTGCTAGTCAATTAAACCTCTGGGATAGCGAAAGGTCCTCAGTAATAGCAAAAAGTAGATTTGTCACCCTTTTCAACCAAGCTGCAAAACTTGAAAGATCACTAATAAATTTCATGCTTGATTTACATGTTAAGAAAGGATATATAGAAGTTCTTCCACCAGTTCTTGTAAACACGGATAGTCTTACTGGATCTGGTCAACTACCAAAGTTTGCAGAAGAAAGTTTTCGTTGTGCTGATGATGACTTATGGCTCACTCCTACTGCTGAAGTCCCAATAACATCTCTTCATCGTGGTGAGATCATTCCTAAAGATTTACTGCCCTTAAAATACGCAGCATATAGCCCCTGTTTCAGGAGAGAAGCCGGAAGTTATGGAAGAGATACGAGAGGTCTAATCAGACTTCACCAATTCAATAAAGTCGAACTATATTGGTTTACTTTTCCAGAAAAATCCGAAGAAGCTCTAGAACAACTCACATCTGATGCAGAATCTATTTTGCAGCAACTCGAACTGCCTTATCGAGTAATCCAGCTTTGTACAGGGGACTTAGGTTTCTCAGCAAAAAAAACTTATGATTTAGAGGTTTGGCTTCCAGGTGCAAATACGTTTAGAGAAATATCTAGTTGCAGCAACTGTGGAGACTTTCAAGCCAGACGTTCCTCAATACGAACAAAAGATAACAACAAAAAAAATATACTTTTGCATACTTTAAATGGAAGTGGATTGGCCATAGGTCGTACTATGGCTGCAATTTTGGAGAATGGTCAACAAGCTGATGGAAGTATCAATTTACCAAAAGCCTTAATACCTTACTTCGGTTCGAACAAATTACAGCCAGAATAACCCAATCAAAATCTGATTAATGAACGTTCTTTTATCTATAGCAGTACTAGGCCTTCTGATTTTTTTTCACGAATCTGGTCATTTTTTAGCAGCAGTGCTTCAAAAAATCAAAGTAAGTGGGTTTTCAATTGGTTTTGGACCAGCTCTTTTGAAAAAGGAAATAAATGGAATTACCTATTCTCTTAGATCTCTTCCTTTAGGTGGATTCGTATCGTTTCCTGATGAAGAAACAGATTCATTATTTCAACCCAATGACCCAGATCTATTAAAGAACAGACCAATTCACCAAAGGGCAATAGTTATTTCAGCTGGTGTAGTCGCAAATTTATTACTCGCTTGGATAGTACTGATTGGTCAAGCAAGCTTAGTAGGAATTCCTAATCAACCTGAACCAGGAGTGATAATCATGGGAATTCAGCCAGATGAGCCTGCATTTAATTCAGGATTAGTAGCTGGAGATCGAATAATGAGCGTAAACGGTCAAGCATTAGGCAGTGGAAAAGATGGAATTATGGATTTAGTCAATATCATTCAAACATCATCTGGGGAAGAATTACTTTTTGAGAGAGTAAATGATGGAGAAAGCGAGACAATTTCTATAATCCCAGCTGAGAATGAAGGAAACGGAAGAATTGGAGCACAATTACAACCAAATCTTCCAAATGAAGTATCTAAAGCAAAGAATATTGGTGAAATAGTTAATAGCTCAAATTCACAATTTTATGAATTACTTAGTCGAACTGTTATTGGCTACAAAAGTTTGATTACTAATTTCTCTTCAACTGCTCAGCAATTAAGTGGGCCAGTCAAAATTGTTGAAATTGGTGCTCAGCTTTCTGAACAAGGTGGCTCAGGTCTTGTACTTTTTTCTGCTTTGGTTTCAATTAATCTTGCAGTTCTTAACTCGTTGCCTTTACCGCTTCTAGACGGGGGTCAATTAGTTCTTCTAATCCTAGAGCGTGTTCGCGGAAAACCAGTTCCTGAAAAAATTCAATTAGCTTTTATGCAATCTGGATTTGTGTTGCTTGTAGGATTAAGTGTTGTTTTGATAATCAGAGACACGACACAGCTATCTTTAGTTCAACAGTTTGTTCACAGGTAAGAAGATTAAATTTTGAAAAATTATTAATTTGAAAAAGTATTTTGAAAAAAAAATTACTGCAATGACTAAAAACAATCAGGCAAGGAGTTAAAATATAACCTAAACAAGTTGAATAAGCCCCTTAATGGCAAAAAAGTCAATGATAGCGCGTGATGTAAAGCGCAAAAAACTTGTAGAAAGATACGCAGCTAAGCGTAAAACTCTAATTAATGCATTCAAATCAGCAAAAGATCCTATGGAAAGACTAGAAATCCATAGAAAGATTCAAGCTTTGCCTAGAAATTGTGCACCTAATAGAATTAGAAATCGCTGTTGGGCGACTGGGAAACCAAGAGGAGTTTATAGAGATTTTGGCCTATGCAGAAATCAACTTAGATCAAGAGCTCATAACGGCGAATTACCTGGAGTAGTAAAATCAAGTTGGTAAAAACTAAAAGTTAATTAATTTATACCAAGAAGTGGGAAAGATTATATTTCCCACTTTTTTTAGTTTTATAGTTTCAGTAATTGTGGTAAATGTTTCCTCTAGGAAACAAATCTATCGATTTATTTACTCAATTAGTCCCATTAAGTGTAAGAATGTAATAAGACAAAAAGCTATAAAGTCACGTGCAAGGTCAGACAAAATCCGTTTCCTTCGATGGGAGAGAGATAAAGCTCACTACAGGGAGATTTGCTCCACAGGCTGGTGGTTCAGTAATGATTGAGTGTGGTGACACCTCCGTTCTAGTAACAGCAACAAAATCAACAGGACGAGAGGGAGTTGATTTCCTACCTTTAATGTGTGAGTACGAAGAAAGGCTATACGCAGCTGGAAGGATTCCAGGGAGTTTTATGCGTCGTGAAGGACGTCCCCCTGAAAGAGCAACTTTAATTTCAAGACTTATTGATCGTCCAATGAGACCTCTTTTCCCTGGTTGGATGAGAGACGATATACAAATAGTTGCGACTTGTCTTTCTTTAGATGAAAGAGTTCCAGCAGATGTTTTAGCAGTAACTGGAGCCTCAATGGCAACATTAATGGCAGGTATTCCTTTTCAAGGACCTATGGCTGCTGTTCGAGTTGGACTCTTAGGAGATGACTTTGTACTTAATCCAAGTTATAGAGAAATCGAAAGAGGTGATCTCGACCTTGTAGTTGCTGGTACTCCAGATGGGGTAGTAATGGTTGAAGCAGGAGCTAATCAACTTTCAGAGCAAGACATTATTGAAGCCATTGATTTTGGCTATGAAGCCATAACTGAATTAATAAATGCTCAGAAAGAAGTTTTAAAAGAATCAGGAATCAAGCAAGAGATTCCTGAAGCTCCTGAAATTGACGACACAATTTCAAACTATTTAGATAAAAATTGTTCAAAATCAATAAGTGAGGTTCTCAAAAACTTCGATCAAACAAAAGAAGAAAGAGACGATAAAATTGAAGAAATAAAAATAAGTATTTCTTCAAAAATCGATGGACTAAAAGATGATAATGCTGTAAAAAAATCTCTTTCTTTAAATAGCAAGCTACTAGAAAATAGTTATAAAGCTTTAACCAAAAAGTTAATGAGAGATCAGATAATCAAAGAAGGGAAAAGGGTCGACGGAAGAGATTTAAATGAAGTCAGGAAAATAGATGCAGACGTCGCAGTATTACCTAATAGAGTCCATGGATCAGCTTTATTTCAAAGAGGTTTAACTCAAGTTCTCTCTACGGCGACATTGGGCACACCAAGCGATGCACAAGAGATGGACGATCTAAACCCTAATACAGATAAGACCTATATACATCACTATAATTTTCCTCCTTACTCAGTTGGTGAAACTAGACCAATGAGAACTCCTGGCAGAAGAGAAGTTGGTCATGGAGCTTTAGCAGAGAGGGCCTTAATACCAGTCCTCCCAGCTAAAGATACTTTCCCTTACGTTCTTAGAGTTGTAAGTGAAGTTTTGAGTTCAAATGGCTCTACTTCAATGGCTTCAGTATGTGGAAGTACCCTAGCTCTCATGGATGCAGGAGTCCCCTTAAAAGCACCCGTAGGTGGAGCAGCGATGGGACTAATAAAAGAAGAGAAAGAAGTGAGGATATTAACTGATATTCAAGGGATTGAAGATTTTCTTGGAGATATGGATTTCAAAGTTGCGGGAACAGAAAAAGGAATTACGGCAATACAAATGGATATGAAGATAACTGGTCTTCCAATAGAGACGATTGGAGAAGCAATCAATCAAGCACTTCCTGCAAGAACACATATATTAGGCAAAATGTTAGAGGCAATTGAGACCCCAAAAGAAAATCTTTCTCCACATGCACCAAGATTATTAAGTTTTAGAATTGACCCTGAATTGATTGGAACTGTAATAGGTCCAGGTGGAAGAACAATAAAAGGTATTACAGAAAGAACTAATACAAAAATCGATATTGAAGATGGCGGAATAGTCACTATTGCTTCCCATGATGGAGCCGCTGCAGAAGAAGCTCAAAGGATAATTGAAGGTTTAACAAGAAAAGTTCATGAAGGAGAAATCTTCTCTGGCTCCATTACTAGGATTATTCCCATTGGAGCGTTCGTAGAAATTCTTCCTGGTAAAGAAGGAATGATCCACATATCTCAATTATCTGAGGCAAGAGTAGAAAAAGTTGAAGATGTTGTAAAAGTAGGAGATCAAGTGACTGTAAGAGTAAGAGAAATAGATAATCGTGGACGTATTAATCTAACTTTAAGAGGAGTTCCTCAAAATGGAGGTATTCACAATTATCCTGAGCCAACTCCCACACCTGTAGCTCCTCTTACTTAATAATTAGAGAATATATTTAGGTTCTTTTAAAGAGAAAAAAGCCATAGCTTTTTGACAAATTTTTTCGTGAGATTTTCCATGACTTGCTATTAAACAACCTGACTGAGAAAAGTTTGGAGTTTGATAAATCAAATTTGTGCCATCTGCATGAGTAAAAATTCCACCTGCAGCCTCAATAAGTGCATGTGGAGCAGCCATATCCCAATCCTTTGGAGAAGTTTTTCCAGATAAAGAAATATAAACATCTGCTTCTCCTCGCAAAATTGATGCGACTTTACAGCCAACACTTCCTATTTTTTTTGTCTCGGCAAAGCATAAAGTTGATAGAAGATTTTGAAGTGTTGATTGTTGATGATTTTTGCTTGAAACGAGAACCAATTCAGAGATATCTAGCCTTTCACTAATAGAGATGTTCTTTTTTGAACCATCACGATTTTCACACCACGCACCACTTCCAATAATTCCAAACCATAACTCATTTTTTTCAGGAATCAGAACTATTCCTATTTTTGGTTTTTTTTTGAATAGCAATGCAATATGAACTGCATAATTTTCAGATCCTTGAAGAAAATCTTTTGTCCCATCAAGTGGATCAAGAATCCAACACCAATCATTTTTGTAATGAGATCCTTGAAAAGTTTTTTCCTTAGAAGTTTCTTCACTTAAAATATCCCACCCTTCATAACCGAGATTATTCTTCAATCCAGAGATCAATAATTCATTAACTGCCATGTCAGCTGCTGATACGGGACCATCTCCACCTTCTTCAACATCTAGAGATTTTGGGAACCCAAAAGGAGGTTCTTGACCTCGTGCATAAGCCATCAAAATATCTGCTGCAGCCCAACTAAGTTTTCTAAGTTCATCCAATAAAGTGGTTAAATCGACATCTTCTGGCACAAAACGATCAATTTGCATAATGGATTTAACTGATAATCACCATCTTAAACAAGAAAGATCAGAACCTTGCCCAGGGACTCTTTACTTGGTAGGGACTCCAATAGGTAACTTAGGAGATTTATCTCCAAGGGCAAAGCATATTCTCAAGAATGTATCACTAATAGCTTGTGAGGATACGCGAAGGAGTGGAAATTTATTGAAAAAAATAGATTCTAAGGCACCCCTTCTTAGCTATCACAAACATAATTTCAAAAGTAGACAATCTAGATTATTAGATGAATTAAAAAACAATGGAAGTATTGCTCTAATAAGCGATGCTGGATTACCAGGAATAAATGATCCAGGAGAAGAACTTGTTAATGCAGCAAGATCTAATAGTTTTGAAGTGATTTGCATCCCTGGTCCCTGTGCAGCAATAACAGCTTTAGTAATAAGTGGATTACCCTCCGAAAGATTTTGCTTTGAAGGATTTCTTCCTAAAAAACAAAGTTTGCGGAAAAGACGCTTAGAAGATATTTCAAAAGAACATCGAACAACAGTAATATATGTGTCACCACATCAATTAATAAAACTCTTAGAAGAATTATCCATTTTGTGTGGAGAAAATCGTCCTATTCAAATCGCTAGAGAACTTACAAAAAGATATGAAGAGTCGATTGGAAGCACGATTGAAGAGGTTATTGAGTATTTCAGTATCAATAAGCCAAAAGGTGAATTTACGTTAGTTCTAGGAGGAAGTAAAAAAAATGAAGAGAGTAAAATAAGTGAATCCGAAGTATTAAATAAACTCAACAGCTTAATCAAACAAGGAGAAAAGTCTAATATCGCTGCGATAAAAATTTCAAAGGAAACAGGCTATGAAAAAAAATGGCTTTATTCCAAATTACATAAGAAACTTGACAAATAAGCTTTTTCCCTCAATGCTAATTAAAAGATTACTTTTGATCAATAAACTTTTTTTATGTTATTTAAAATACAACTTTTAAGTCTCAATATTGCCTCGGCAACATTACTATTTTTCTTCCTCTGTCTTGGATCACAAAATATAAATAAAAAACATAATTTAAATTTATTATTAAATAAAACTGTTCCACTTCCGATTGGATTTTTAGTAGGCAGCTCATTCACCTTAGGAGTAATTTCTGGAGGATTAACTTCAGTATTATTTGTAAAAAATAATACGAATAATGACAACTAACGTAGAAAATAAACTATTTATCTACAGCAATTATTGAATCTTCAAGTATTAATCTAGTAATTCCTTTATCAACCAAATAAGATTTAGAAATTTCAAAAACACTCGTATTGGGAATTTTAATCACACGTTGAGTCCTTGAGCAATTTCTTTTAGCAGTTCGTTGATTAGAAAACAATACAATTGCATTTCTTTTTAATTCATTATCTGGCAAAAAACTCCACTCAGGTAGATCAGAGATAGATTTCACTTCTAGCTCTACTTTTTTATCTACAAGCATATAAACACTCTCGGGTAAGATTTCTTGATTCAATATCTCAAAATCTGATTCTTTTTTTTCGAAGTTAAAACCAGAAACCAAAGGAACTATTTCCTCAAAATCATTATCAGTATTCTTATTTGTTTTTTTCATATCAGATTCATCAAAATTCTTAGGCTCAGATTGAGGGAGGTCCTCAATAGGTAAAAAGGCTATCTCCTCAAAATCAGAATTCTTAAACTCATGATCAATTTTTATTGGATTTTCTTCCTCATTAACTTTTACTTGGGGAGAAGTAAAAGAATTTGACTGATCAAGATTTTCATGATTTCCATCAGAACTTCCAACATCAATCGGTTCAGGGTTTTTATTACTACTCTTTAATCTTTGTTGCTTTAGCAATTTATATTCAACATCTGAAAGTAGCGTCTTCACTGTTCTATTTATAGTATTTGGACTGCAACTATATTTTTCTGCAAGTGTATTAGTATTCTCACCACCTTTATAAGCTTCTAAAATTCCATGTTTTTGAATCTTTGTTAGCCTTTTTGAAATCATAATATTAGTTTAATAGATCCAAGATAAATCCTAATGATGGACTTTTTCTAAGCTCATAATAGAAATACTTACAAAATTCAATAAGCTTCAAGACGTATCAAGTCCTCTCGAGAAATTAAGAAATTTTCGTTTAAAACGAAAATTTCTTGTACTTGAAAGACTAATAATGCTTTTTTTGAATAAAGGAATAATTAAACAGTTGCTGATCTGCTTAAATCTGGTTGTGGTTCTCAACGAGACTATGTAATCTTAGGTGGTTAATTTATTTATATTTTTTGCGCCTAGGTTTGCGCACGAACAACCACAAATTCTTTTGCTCCCTTAGCTCAGCTGGATAGAGCAACTGCCTTCTAAGCAGTGGGCCGCAAGTTCGAATCTTGCAGGGAGCGTACTCAACAACTAGTGACACGAATAGAGCCAAGAGATCGGTTGAATTTGCTGAGTCATTTTTATATGTCGTGATACTTATCTATATAGAGCAATTCTTCACCAAGATATGCACCATAAGAATTTAGTCATACTAAAGAAATGCCCCAAACCTTATCTAAAAAAAGAGCTGCAAGAAGGAAGAATCCAATAGGAGAAATAAAAACTTTCAAGCGGAACATCCATTTATGGAAAAGCTTTTAGCTTGGGTTTTAAAATTAATTTAATTTTTTCTGGTGGAGAAGCCTTAATTGGTTCTGGATTGAGACTCGAAGAAAACATCAACGATAGAGATCTCAAGGAAGTTTCAAATTGCTTAAAGGCGTTGGGCTTCGAAAAGGATGACTTCCAAACGAGAGTGAATGGAATAAAAAAATAAAATAATAGATATATATAGGTAGTAAGTGTTCAAAAAGTGGGGGGGCCACCTAAGACACTTTCTTGTCCAACTACTTGATATGCAGTAGGACAATCCCGCCTAATCGGCTGTAAATAGTTAAGTTAGCTGTTGAAAAGTAGAAAAACAGCGCATATTACGTGCGTATATATAGAAAACTAGGTTAAAAAAATGCTTAAGGCATAAAATGGAAGAATGGATCAGTAAATAAAGAAAATAGTTTTGGTTTTGAACCCGAAGTAACTGCTAAAATCTCTAAAATGAATATAAGAATATATGAGGTTGGAATATCTTATTATGGAAGGACTTATTCTGAAGGAAAGAAAATAAATTGGAAAGATGGCGTTAGAGCAATATATTGCATAATAAAATACAATATATTTTCTTAGTTTGGCTATGAAAAGTAAAATTAACTTAGTAACTGGCGGCGCTGGATTCTTAGGATCACATTTAATTGATAAATTGATGATTAAAGGAGAAGATGTTTTATGCCTTGATAATTATTTTACAGGATCTAAAAAAAATGTTTCTAAATGGATAAATCACCCAAATTTTGAACTTATTAGGCATGATGTTACCGAACCTATTTTATTGGAAGTTGATAGAATATGGCATCTAGCTTGCCCTGCTTCTCCAGTAGCGTATCAATTTAATCCTGTCAAAACTGCTAAAACAAGTTTCTTGGGAACTTATAATATGCTTGGCTTGGCAAATAGAGTTGGAGCACGAATTCTTTTAGCTAGCACTAGTGAAGTTTATGGAGACCCTCAGGTACATCCTCAGCCAGAAAGTTATAGAGGTTGTGTTAATACGATTGGAGAAAGAAGTTGTTATGATGAGGGAAAAAGGATAGCGGAAACATTATGTTTTGATTATAAACGTATGCATAAAACTGATATTAAAGTAATCCGAATATTTAACACTTATGGTCCTAGAATGCATCCTCAAGATGGAAGAGTAATTAGTAATTTTATTGTTAAGGCCTTATTGGGAAGTCCTTTAAATGTATATGGAGATGGTTCTCAAACCAGATCATTTTGTTATGTTGATGATTTAATTGATGGAATGATGGGCATGATGGATTCTAACCACCCAGGCCCCATTAATATAGGCAATCCTAATGAATTTACTATTAAATCTCTTGCTGAGATTATTAGAGAAATGATTAATCCATCATTAGATATTATATTTAAGCCATTACCTAATGATGATCCTATCCAAAGGCAACCTTTAATTGAACTTGCAAAGAAAGAGCTGAAATGGGAACCTAGTATAGAACTTAGGGAAGGTTTGATAAAAACAATTTCATGGTTTAGAGACGAACTTAATATTAAATAAAAATGACTATAGATTCATCTCTATAGCTCTATATCTTGAAACTTTCTATCTAAGATCCTTCCATTATTTATATTGATATTCCAAATAGATTCTGAACTCTTTATGCTTATGATATTTGAAAGGGTTTTATTTTGCTTTAATTCATATTTTATTTTTTTATTTGCAGGGACTAATTTATTATCTTTATAAATCAAAGTTGATTGCTCATTGCCTTGTTCGTTACTGATTGAGACCATTAGATAACCATAGTGATCAAAAAGTTTTGCCTTGTTACTTTTTACGATTAGTTTTGATTCAGATATATTAAATAGATAAGATTTTTCTCATCATTAATTAATTTGTTAAGTCTAAGAATAGATAATTTTTATACAGAAGTTTTTGATAGTTAAATTGTTTAAGAAAAATTAAATATAATACCTTAATTGTGAATCAAATATAAAAATCACACATTTAAAGATTGATACATAACAAGAAGCAACGTTAAAAACAATACTAAAAAAGTAGAGGAGAATATTTGATATTGATCGAATAACTAGGGGATGAAAATCTAAGATTTAAACTTGATTGCAGAGGCAAAATAAATGCTCTTAATTCCATCTCTTGTTTATTAGCTTTTTTCATATTCCAGCTCAATGCAATGTAGATTCAATTCCCTCTGATGAATGTGCAAACACAATGCATCAGAAGGAACCAAGAAGGCAATAGATCCCAAAATTGATTCTTTTCTATTGTTGAGAAGGCGGAGGTCATTGCTTCTGCGACAGTAAAAAAATTAGAGTGAATGACTTTAGTCATTTGAGAATTTCTAGCGTTGGTATTTGGCGTGAGTTAAAAATTTATCAATCATATAAGCAACTAAAGTAATAACAAAAGCACCTTGAAACTATATTGATTTCTATTGAAAATGACATCTTATTATTTTGGCATTGATTAATTGGGCTGTCTTTAGAGGCTCTTTTTTATATTATTTAGCAGAAGTTATTTAAGAAAAAATTGATATAATACAATTGCCAGACTAAAGAGTTCAAATAAATAGCTAATATATCAATTCTGCACCTAAAAATGTCCCCTTAAATATATTTTTATAAATTTTTCTGTGGCAGACTCTGTTTTCAAAAGCGAATCAACTGCTTTCTAAGCAGTGCGCCGCAAGTTCGAATCTTGCAGGGAGCGTAATCAAAAGAATAAGACCAACCGATTACAGTAATTCTGCGAAGCCTTACTGCTTAGACTGCAATGGCAAGATATAGCTATATATAATTGAAAAATTCTTATAAATTTATTCTCAATTCTAACAAGAGAAATCTGACTTATAAGTGAAGTAAAGCATTTCAAATAAAAATTATAGATAATATTTGAATCTATCTGGAAGAAAATTAAAGAAATTTGATTTCATGAGCAACTATTTGTTCTAAATGATTCACCAAGCTTTAAAAATAATTCTTCCAAATATCTCGCGTAAAGCTAACGAACTTTTATGAAGACTATCAGAATTTGGGATCCATTGAGAAGGATTTTGCCATTTCAATTTTTTAGAGGTTTTGAAGTCCACTGGGAAAGGATGAACGAAAAAGCCCTGACGTTCAAAGATCTTTTTTGCCCGTTGCATATGGAAAGCACTGGTCACAAGAAGAATTTCAGCAGGTAAATTATTTTCATTAAATTTTCTTCTTATTGCTAAAGCTTCTTGTGCTGTATTAAATACTTTTCCTGTAGTGCCTATGGCTTTGGAAGGTATCCCAAGATTTATTGCATAATCTTTATATAAAGTTCCCTCAGTTTTTGTTTGACTGTAAGGAGTGGTACCTCCAGTAAAGAAAAGTCTTGAGGCCTTTCCTTTTTGAAAAAGTTTTATTCCAGCAAAAACCCTATCAGGATCGCCCCATTCATAAATATTCCCAGTTCCGGGTGCAATCGGTCTTCCATTATTGCCTAAAACCACAATTGCATAAGCATTTGGAGCCAATTCTTCATCTATTCTTTCCCATGGATATTCAACTAATTGCAATAGTAAATTTGATACAAAACCATTACTGAAAGTCCACAAAAATAAAATAACCGAAAATATCTTTTTTTTTGTCGGCTTAGTAAAACTAACAAGTAAAGCAAGTAAGGTTATGCCTAATGGCAATAAGAAAAGTGGTAATAGCTTGCTAAGGAAGTACGTTTTAAATAAAAAAGATTTATTATAATTATAATTATAAATACTTATAAAGATTAAAAGTTATGATAGTGAAATAAATTAAATAATCAGTCAAAAGGAAAGCCAAGAATCATTAAAATTCTCATATTAATTCAGGAGTAGTCTCTTAATACGTATTTTAGTTAAATAACAGGTCAAAAATGAGCTGGAAAATTATACATATTGATTATCAGAAAAATTTAGTTGAATATTCTATATCTAATATTTTTTTAGATATCCTAAAATCAGCAAAGGTTATATAAAGAAAAATTTTACTTCGATATAT
>QCFJ01000013.1 GCA_003280265.1 Prochlorococcus sp. AG-363-G03
ATCAAATCAAATTGGATTAATACAGGGAATACAGTTACTTTAACAGAAAAATTAAAATTAATATCCTCAAATCTTTGGAGTATTAAATACAAAAAATATGAAGGAATAATGTTTGATGACTTAATAAATTAATAAATTATCCAGAGATTTTTGATTGAGCTTTTTCAGCCTTACGAATAATTTTCCGAGCTTTATCACGAGACAAGCAAGACTCGGCTTTAGTTTGCAACTTTATTAGTTTTGCGTGCTGCTTTTCCAAATTCATAACCTAATTCTAATATTTTAATAATGAATTTAACTATAACATGCTTTAGTAAGATTGCAAACAAATAAGTAATCAAAGTCTAACTATTACAGTTATTCTCCTCTTATTTTTTAATTAATGAGATATATCTATGAAGAACAGCAACATCAAGTTCACCTAGACCGATTTGAATTAGCATTTGCTCCATTTCTTTCACTCTAGATGCAATTGGTAGATCAATATTTATAGACTTAGCTAGATCAATAGCAATAGATAGATCTTTATTATGCAGCTCTAATTTAAATCCCAAGGGATGTTTATCAATCAACATTGCTTTTGATCTATTTTCTAATGGCCATGAATTAGCTGCTCCAACTTTTAAAGCATCAATTACATCATCCATTGGCAAATCAAGCAATTTGCCTAATTCCATTGCTTCAGCAACTGCTGCATATGTTCCTGCAACCAGTATCTGATTAAGAGCTTTCACTTGTTGACCTTTACCAACGCCATTAAAGTAATTTATTGATTTACCTAGCACTTGAAATATATGTTCAAAAGATAAACATTCTTCTTTACTTGCACCAATAAACAAAGACAATGAACCTTCAGAAGCTCCCTCTGTACCACCAGAAACAGGGCAGTCAACATAAAAAATATTTTGATGAGCTAGTCTTTTATGTATTGAGATAGACTTATTAGGACTTATTGTAGAGAAATCGATAACAAATGAATTAGGCTTTAGTGAGCCTGATATACCATTAGAGCCAAATAGGACAGATTCAACTGCATCGTCATCAGTAACGCAAATCAAAAGGCCATCACAGTCAATAACAGCTTCTATGGGATCAATAAAATATTTTCTTTCATCGTCATTATTAATTTTTTTTCTCTGATATAAATTCAAATCATAGCCGTTATTAATTAGGAGCTGAGACATGGGCCTCCCAATAGATCCAAGACCAATAAAAGCTAGTTTCATCAAAATCAGATTTTCATATAAAACGAACTAAGAGTAATAATTACGACAAAGGTTTGAACTATTACTATAAAAAATTAATATGATGCCAAATTAAGAAAATATGATGCGATAATCAATTCATTGAATACTTAAGAAATTGACTGATTTTACAGATTCCAAGAATGCGACTCATCATTGGTATCCATTCTTGAAGTATCAAGAGGAATGTGAAGCCGCTGGGAAGGAAGCTAGTGTAAATGATTGGATGAGATCTTCAGGGCAACTACAAAACAGAATTGATTTTGAAGAAGCAAAAAAAGCAGCTGAAGCTGAAGCTCTTAAAGCGAAGGCTGAGGCACCTAAAAAAGAGGCTTAAATAATTAATTATCAATTAAGGAATTATATTTACTTCTTATAAATAATTTGAAAACTAATTAAAGGAAACAAAGAAATGTTGTGAAGATCTATCAAACCATTTGCATCAATGTAAGTCATTTTACTAAAGTTATTTAATTAAGGTCCTAGGAAATACATAACCTAAGATCAAACTTTTTCTGATCCTTAATAAATGTCAGAGACCAAAGCCCTAAACGTACTACTTGCACCAGAGGGGCAATTGCAGGGCAATGGACAACTAAGAGAATCTTTTCATGAGAGAAGGGATCGCAAAGGATCTGATTATCCTATGTGGTTTTTAAATTCATCATTGGTTATTAAATTTAATATCTCAGACAAAGAAGGATATGAGGCTGTTGTTGCAGAAGAATCATCAACAATAGCTTGGCTAAAGCTTCGTTTTGGTGGAGAGAAGTTCACAAAAACACTTGATACTGAAGAGCTTTGGGAATATGCAAGCTTGCCACCTGAACCACCAGAAATAAAAGACATATCGACACAAGAGTAAATATTTTTATGAAACCAATTCACAAAATAACAATTCACCATAAGCAAGAAGGTAAAACATATACCTTTGAGGTTCCAGAAGGACAATATATTTTGAGAAATTTCGAGTCAAAAGATGAAAATGGTCAAATAATCGGTGATAAACTCCCATTCTCATGCCGAAACGGTTGTTGCTCAGAATGCGCAGTTAAAATAATTTCAGGTAAAATGGATCAAAAAGCTTGCATTGGATTGTCAAAAGAGCTACGAGAGAAGGGATTTGGATTATTATGCGTTTCCAAAGCAATAGGTCCATTGGAATGCGAAACTCAAGAAGAGGACGAAGTTTATAACGCTCAATTTGGTAAATACTTCAAAGGATTGGATACACAAGCAGGAAATCCCTTTGATATTTAAATTCCCAAAAAAATCTTATTTATCAGTCCAGAAATTCAAAATATCACCACCAGTAAATTGAACATCCTTGTCATATCTCAATGCATTAGTTTTTTCCATCGGCAATGCAAATTGCTTAAAAATTAAAGATACAAATTTCATTAACTTAACTGGCTTTGTTAATCCTTTTGTCGACACAAATGCCCTAAAAGATTCAATAATTTTGTTTCTCAAGTCCCAAAACTTGTCGTCTTCAAGATTAAATACCCAAGGGAAAGCATTCTTAGACGTGTGATTTGTTCTTCTGATAACTTCCTCATCAAATTCTTTAGGCTCAATACCCAATAATTCATAAAATTCTCCTCTCTCGCAAACTGTCAAAGTATGAGTTAGAAATACACTCCAAAGGAAAAAACGACTTAACAACTTGCCTCTCCAACCTTTAGTAATTCCAGGCCAACACCTCATCATTACAGTAAAACAGTCTCCATGCCTGTTCTCGTCTTGACACCATGGTTCGAAGAAGTCAAACAAAGGAGCAAAGGCTTCTCCTGGATTAGCTTTAAGGTGCCTATCCATCAAGATATATCTCCAATAACCAATTTTTTCTGACAGGTATACAGAATAAATAACCCAACTTATTGGGAACCAAGTTGCTGCTCTTTTCCCACCTAAATGAGGTAGATCAACCTCAATCCCCTCAGCGACAAGAGCTCTACTGAGAAATCCTGCATGCCTAGCTTCATCTCTGGCTAAAAACTGAAATAGTTTTCCAAGATCTCTATTTCCTTCTTTCATAGACCTCTTTTGACTTCTGAGGTAATTCTTGCAGCCTATCTAAACTTGCTTTTCTATCGAAATGAGTGCAATTATAATCAGCCTTCATCTCTGAAAGCATCGCTTCAAACTCTTCTCTAGCATCAGTTAATTCTGTCTTGGCAGCTTTCTTAAATTCGGTTACATAAAAACGAGGTGTTAAAAGGTTCTCATCTAAATGCGGCGGCAACTCGTTAGTTCCGCGTGTATCAACTCTTAGTTTTGGGGAAGAAGAAGCTGTAGCGGTCATTCAAATTATCAAGCAAGAAGATAATTGTATGTCTTAATTAGAAAAAAAGGTGAATTTTTAATGAGGTAGTAATAGAGCTTTGCGTAAAACGACAAAAAAAGGAACTAAAAAAATATATACAAATTTACTATTTAAGGATTTACAGAAAAAAAATCAACAGAGTTAATAATATTTAGAATAGAAATATTACTATTAATTCAATAACCTTTCTAGCGAAATATCGCTTAGGAATGAATATCTTGTAAAGCTGAAACTGATAAGACTTGATTCTGCAATGCCTCAATTCCCTTCACTGCAGCACTAGCTCCTTTTAAGGTCGTCAAAGTTGGAACTGAATAGTCAAGAGCTGCTTTCCTAAGATATTTGTCATCATAAATTGCTTGACGTCCAATCGGAGTATTTATTACCAACTGAACCTTTCCAGATCGAATCATATCCTCAATATTTGGTCTTCCTTCATGAACCTTAAGAACCCTCTCAACCTTTAAATCAAATTTCTCGAGATACTTGGAAGTGCCAGATGTTGCCAAAAGTGAAAAACCTAATTCAATTAATTTTTTTGCTACTGGAACCAATGCTGGTTTGTCTCGATCATGAGTAGATAAGAAAACAAAACCAGAAGTAGGTAATCCCTCACCGGCGGCGAGTTCGGATTTCGCATAGGCCATTCCAAAAGTATTTGCAGATCCCATCACCTCACCTGTTGAACGCATTTCTGGTCCTAAAACACTGTCTGAGCCAGGAAAACGTCTAAAAGGCATAACCGCCTCTTTTATTGCTTGAAGAGGTGGAATTGGTTCTTGATTTAAACCAATATCCTTAAGGTTTTTACTCAAAAGCAGCTGAGTAGCAATTTTTGCAAGAGGGATTCCAGTAGCTTTAGAAACGAAAGGAACAGTTCTTGAAGCCCTTGGATTAGCCTCAATAATGTAAACAATCTCATTACCTTCATCACCTCTTTTAACAGCAAATTGAAGATTAATTAGACCTACGACATCTAGCTCAGTAGCTAAAGATTTTGTCCAACGTTTGATTGTTTTAATTGAGTCACTAGATAGCGTTATAGAGGGGAGGCAGCAGGCTGAATCGCCAGAATGAATTCCAGCAGGCTCAATATGCTCCATCAATCCTCCAATCACAACATCCTTGCTGACATCACACAAAGCATCAACATCGACCTCAATGGCATTCTCTAAATATTGATCAATAAGGATTGGATGATCAGGTTCAACGTTTACTGCTTCCTTGATGTATCTTTCCAATTCATCTTGCTCATAAACAATTTCCATAGCTCTACCACCTAGAACATATGAGGGCCTAACGACTAAGGGATAGCCAACTTTATTAGCGACATCCAAAGATTCTTCGAAAGTTCTAGCGATTCCATTTTTAGGTTGCCTAATATTCAATGTTCTCAAAACCTTGTCAAATTGCTCTCTATCTTCAGCCAAGTCAATTGAAAACGGGGATGTTCCTAATACTTTTGTTCTTAACTTTCTGTTTTCGGGTTTCTTCAACCAATTGACTATTGGCAAAGAAAGCTTCAAAGGGGTTTGTCCTCCAAATTGAACAACTATCCCATAGGGTTCCTCAAATTCAATAACATTCAGAACATCTTCTAGAGTTAAAGGTTCAAAATAAAGTATGTCGCTTGTGTCATAATCAGTTGAGACCGTTTCGGGGTTACTATTTATCATTATTGTTGTATATTCTTCCTCTTGAGCTTGATAAGAAGCATGGCAACAACAATAATCAAATTCAATGCCTTGACCAATACGATTTGGTCCTCCACCCAAAATTAAAATTTTATTTTTATTATCTTTTTTAATTTCACTCAGATTAAGATTTTTGATTATATTTTCATCTTTATCAATCGTGCGAACTGGTCTTTCATATGTAGAATAATGATATGGAGTTTTTGAAGAAAATTCAGAGGCGCATGTGTCAACTGTTTTATATACAGGTAATATTTTAAGAGAAGTTCTTATAGATCTAATTGATAATTCATCAGTATTTAGAGCAAATGCAATCTGACGATCAGAGAAACCAATTTGTTTAAGTTTGAATAAGAAATTAGGCTCTAAATCCTTAATATTTTTATACTTAAGTAATTTTTCCTCTGCATTTACTATATTCCTCAATTTTGACAAAAACCAAGGATCTATTTTAGAAAAATAAAATATATCATTATCACTACGACCGTTCTTCATGGCTAATCGTACATACATTATTCTTTCAGGAGAAGGGGTCCTCAATTGTCTTTCTAAGTCAACAGAGGAAATCTTTTCATCATCACGATCACAGCCCCAGCCACTAAATCCAGTCTCCAGAGATCTTATTGCCTTTTGAAAAGATTCTTCAAAACATCTTCCTATTGCCATAGCCTCTCCAACTGACTTCATCGATGTAGTAAGTATTGAGGAACTTCCTGAGAATTTTTCGAATGCAAAACGAGGAATTTTAGTAACCACATAATCAATTGATGGTTCAAAACATGCGGGAGTTTTACCGGTAATATCATTAATAATCTCATCTAATCTATAACCAACGGCCAAAAGAGCAGCAATTTTTGCTATTGGAAAACCTGTAGCTTTACTTGCCAAAGCAGACGATCTGCTAACACGAGGGTTCATTTCAATTACTATAATTTCACCATCAATTGGATTGATTGCAAATTGGATATTGCTTCCACCAGTAGCAACACCAATTTCTCTAATTATTGAGATTGAATAATCTCTTAAACGTTGATATTCTCTGTCAGTTAGAGTTTGAGCAGGAGCTACTGTAATAGAATCTCCAGTATGAACTCCCATAGGATCAACATTCTCAATACTGCATATAATCACAACATTATCTGATAAATCTCTCATAACTTCCAGCTCAAATTCTTTCCAACCTAAAAGAGATTTTTCAATAAGTATTTGAGAAACAGGACTAGCATCTAAACCTGTTTTGCATAATTCTAAAAATTCATCCTGGTTATAAGCAATACCTCCTCCACTTCCGCCTAATGTGAAAGCAGGTCTAATAATTTTGGGAAATGAAGAAATTTTATTTCCTACTATTTGAGCTTCTTGAAGATCAGAAGCAATGCCAGATGGGCATACGTTAACACCAATATTATTCATCGCTATTTTAAATAAATTCCTATCCTCCGCTTTCTTAATTGCATTTAAATCTGCACCAATTAATTCAATGTTGTACTTATCTAAAATTCCATACTCTGCCAATTCAACTGAAATATTCAATGCAGTTTGCCCTCCCATAGTGGGCAAAAGAGCATCAGGTCGTTCTTTTTCTATGATTTGTTCAACAACTGAAGCTGTAAGAGGTTCTACGTATGTCCTATTTGCCGTTTCGGGGTCGGTCATTATTGAAGCTGGATTTGAATTAACTAAAATGACTTCAAAGCCCTCGCTTCTAAGCGCTTTACATGCCTGGGTACCGGAATAATCGAATTCACAGGCCTGACCAATAACAATAGGTCCAGACCCTAGTATCAAAATCCGACGTATATCTTTACGCCGTGGCATTTGAATCTCTTGTAAACTTCATTTATGTCACGCATTCTAGGTATCTATTTATCATCTACTGTCTAGATCGGCAAACTACCATTAAAGTTTAACTAACTATCCGAACAAGAAACAAAGAGTATGAGCGAACTACAGCGCCTTAAAGGGCTGCTGCCACCAGAGAACCAAAGCTGGGTATTTATTGAAGCCGCGGCAGCAATAGATCCTCCCTTAATCACGCTCGAAGAAATTGGGCGAGATGAAGTGGAAATTCAAGTTGATCTCGAGCAATGGGATTACTTAGCTCAAGATCATAGAAATTTATTGTTTTGGCATGAGGTGGGACGCATTCAGAATGACACCATCCCTAGAGATGGTTGGGAAATGGCAGCTCTCGCAATAGGTTTAGGTGGTGCAATTGGAGAATTATGGGTGCAAGATGGACTACTGCTTCTAATGGCTCTTGGATTGTCAGGGTTTGCGGGCTACAGATTGTATTTAAAAAACAATTCAGAGAAACGTTTACAAGACGCAATCGCAGCAGATGAAAGAGCTATTGATTTAGCTTGTCGATTCGGGTATAGCGTTCCAAATGCTTATAAAAGTCTTGGTGGTGCATTAAAAGATTTAGTCGAAAAATCTAGAAAGAAAAAAAAGAGAACATTTTACGAAGACAGATTAGAAGCCTTGAGGAAAAGTGCTGAAAGAGCAAGAGCAGAAATGGCATCTCAAGAAGGTTCTAAAAAATCAGTTACAAGTGAAAATGTTTATGGATAATAGTAGGTTAATTGAACTAGCTGCAGGAGCTTGCGATGATAGAAAAGCTGGGGATATAAAACTTTTAAAGGTTGATCAAGTTTCTAGTATTGCCGATTGGATATTAATTACAGAAGGTCTTTCCGACGTTCAAGTAAGGGCAATAGTTAAGAATGTGGAAAAGACTTTAAAAGAAGAAGCAGATCTACTCCCTCTCAGAAAGGAGGGAATTAATGAAGCAAAATGGGCATTATTAGATTACGGAGATCTGATAATTAATGTTTTTCAACCTTATGAAAGAAAATTCTATGATTTAGAATCATTTTGGAGCAATGGAATCTTTCATGATTTTACTAATAATAAATTGATAGTATTAAAAGATGGATAATACAATATGTCCTGTTCCTTCAAATCAAAGGCCATTAAATGAATTTAATAGTATTAGAAATTATTGGATAATCTCCTGGCCTTTATTAAAAAGAAGTATTTTCTATAGGAAACTAGTACTTAGTTGGTTTTTCTTTTCACCAATTAGCTTTATAATAGCTTATGGAAGCGATTACCTGAAAAATAATATTTTTGACCTTACTTTTATAAGTTTCACTGCCTCTCTTCTTTTCCCTATATTATTATTAATTAGGCAATGGTTGAGTTGGATATATATATATAATCGACTAAATTCTGAAACTATTGAATATGAAGAATCTGGTTGGTATGATGGTCAAATTTGGGAAAAACCAATTGAGTGGAGATCGAAGGATTTACTTATAGCTCAGCACCAAGTTAAACCTATCCTAAATCATCTAGAAATAATAATAATAATACTCTTCTCAATTATTTTATTTTTATTGTTATTTATAGTTTTAGAAATGAATTAACACATGAATATACAAAGCAAATTAGAAAGTAACAACTTAAATTCTATGAAAGTCCTCGTAAAAAGAGGTTCAAGCATTGAATCAATTCATAGAGCTCACGCCTCAATTTGTGATACGAAAGGTAGGACATTAATGAAAGCAGGCTCGAGTGAATATGAAACTTTTATAAGGTCAGCATTGAAACCATTCCAGGCATTGCCATTTATTACGAGTGGAACTTCAGAAAAATTCAATTTAGACAATAGAACCTTGGCTCTGGCATGTGGTTCACATTGTGGCTCTGCGAATCAAGCTAGAACAGCTTTCAAACTATTATGGAATGCTGACATAGATATAGAAAAACTCAAATGTCCCTTCCCTCAAGATAAAGAAAGTAGGCTTCAACACAACTGTTCAGGGAAACATTCGGCATTTCTGGCAACTTGCAAGAAAATGAACTGGGATCTAGATAGCTATTTAATGGGACATCATCCCCTTCAGAAAGAAATATTCAGAAGAGTTTCTGATTTATTGAAAATACCAGTTGAGGAATTAATTGCCGAAAGAGATGATTGTGGAGCGCCAACACTACTTTTGCGTTTATCACAGATGGCTATTTTATACGCACATTTATCCAGATCAGACCAGCCAGAATTTGAAAAAATAACTCGCGCAATGACTGAGCACCCAGACCTAGTAGCTGGGGAAGGGTATTTTGATTCTGAATTAATAAAAAGAGGTCATAAGCGAATAATAAGCAAAGGAGGGAGTGAAGGTATTCAATGCATAGGCCTATTGGGTGAAGGAGTTGGACTCTCAATAAAGGTAGAAGATGGATCGAAAAGAGCAAAGCATGCAGTAGCCATTCATCTCCTTCGTCAGCTTGAATGGATCACCCCATCAGCTATAGAGGAACTTGATGAGATCACTCTCCAAAAAAAACCTGGAATCTATTTCGAAGTTGAAGGAAAATTAAAGATCCCTTAACTCAAACAAATCAATCTTTTTAGTCGCATAAAGATGTATGCTTTATATGCTACGCGGGGTAGAGCAGTCTGGTAGCTCGTCGGGCTCATAACCCGAAGGTCGGAAGTTCAAATCTTCCCCCCGCCACCAAATTTAGAAGCCAGTCTTTGACTGGCTTTTTTAATTCTATTTTTTATGCTTAATAAGAAAATATTATTAAAGTGAAGTAAACCGAAGATTGTAGTTATAGCTTAATTCTTGTTTATAGTCCAAACACACTCGAGCATACTTTCAAACACACTTTTTATAACTTAAGGACCTTCGGTCTACGAACTCGAAGGCCTAAAAGCTAAAAAGCCAACGCTTATTAACGAATATACTAATTGAAATTTACAGATAGCGTTTCAGATAGAATTGACTAGATTAACTAGCAAGAACAGAGTTGAAATACATAGATATAATACAGAACTATTATCATGATTTACGGATTTTCATTAAAAGCAAATTAAAATCATCAAGGAATCAAATATAAAGAAAAGTAATAAGTCATACAGAAGTGTTAAATAAAATATCATGAAATAATTACCTGCCAAAAAATACTATTAAGGCAGGCAACTCTTTTAAAACAAAGGGATATGACTTATCTTTTTATTGGCTGTAAATACAATTAAAAAGATAAAAAAAATATCTAATTAAAAATTTTAAAAATTTTTATTAATCGTTTATTAAGACATTTTATGATTTCGTGAAAATAAATTAGACAAGATTTGAAAAATGATTCTTATAATTTTCAATAGATTATTAGATAAAATTTTTTATTTTTTAATTTTAGAATCAAAAATTATTCTTCTTAATAAACTATAAATAATATATATTCAATGACAGGATTATATATATATTTATTTTTGATAAATTTATATATAAAGTTAACAATCAATCAGAAAAAGAACTTACTATAATATAAATAAGTCTAAACCCAAGCTAAATGTATGAAAAAAGATAATCTAAAGAGAATCATCATACAGCTCGAAAACTTGCTAGAAGAATTAAAAAGTGAGGTGTACTCAGACAAAGATTCATATGTTCATCCGTGGGATGAACATATGAAAAACACCCCTAGAATTATCAACACAGAAGACGACGACGGTTACGCCGATTAGTCGCAACAAACAGGCAAAAATAAAAAAACCATAAAGAATAATCCGTTTCCCCTTTTTTAGTACAACTACCTATTGCTCTAGAGGAATTTCAAAAGCAAATTATGGGAAAGAATGAAAATTTTATGCCTAATTTACCTCAACTTGTAAAAGCCACACCACAGGGAGGCACTATTCATAAATATCAACTTACTGGCGGAAAAACCTCTTTCATGAGATATCTAGGTTGCTACCTTGGCACATGTAAATTTTGCAATGATATTGAAGAAGCATCTGAATTTGTATCAAGCATAGAGCTTTCTCCAAAAATCCCTTGAGCAATAGATTTTTATAAAGCAGAAAAGACCCAACCTTACATGCTTGAACGTTGAAAATACGTTCAAGTTTTTTTATGTAAATTTAATCGATACTCGAAGGCATTAGGTGCTATTTTTTTTGAGTCTTTAACTACATAAGGAGAATACTCTTTTAATGAGACAATTTTCATCTCACTAGAAGATCTACTCGGTTATGAAAGAAGAAAAAGGAAAAGATAATAATTCATTTGAATATGAGACTAATAATCTCATTAGATCTAGTTTGAATGAGCAAGAAAATGTTAATGAATTAGAAAATATTGCTTCAAAACCTTCCAATCAATTAACGAATGGGCTTTTAGGTTGGTATTCAGTATCTAGTAGCAAGTCGATAAAAGATGGAAAATTAAATCACTTCACGATTTATAACGAGCCACTCGTTTTGTATCGTGATAGAGAGGGTATTGTCAGATGTGTAAAGGATGTATGCCCTCACAGAGGAGCTTCTTTTTTAGGCGGTGAAGTTATAAACGGTCAACTTGTATGCCCTTATCATGGTGCTAGATTCTCATCTCAAGGGAGTTGTACAAATTTAGACAGAATAACTTGTCAGCATATTATTGATTCTAATTATGATAACTATGCCAAAAGCATAAAACTTTTTCAATATCCTTGTGTAGAAAAAGAAGGCTATATCTACATTTATTATTCTGGAACACCACTTGCAAACATTGAAGACTTCGAAATAAAATATTCAATAAATAGCTTACTTCCTGATTCTTATGGATTTCCTTCTTTGGAATATGAATATGAAGAGGTATATGTAGATTTTAAAGCGGATTGGGCTAGAATTATTGAGAATCACTTAGATATATTACATGTATTCTGGATGCACGGAGACACAATCCCCGACAAAAATGTAAACAGAAATACTATAACAAGTTTTAATCAAAAAATTAAACGAGATAATAGGCAAATAGAAAGTATCTATTCATATAAAACAAACGGTAAAGAAGAATTTATAAGAATAAAGTTTGTGCCTCCAGGGAGAATTTTTATATATAAGGGCTCACCAGAAAGCACAAGATATATTCAAGTTCTTGATCATATTCCTCTAGGAAACAATAAAGCGAGAGTGATAGTTAGACATTACAGGAAATTTTTAAAAAACAAATTATTCACAAACTTAGTTTTATTTAGCAATCTACAAAGAAGGACATTTTATAAGATTTTTTCAGAAGATTATCTAGTATTGAAAACCCAAACTTTTAATGAGCAAATGGGTTATATACAAAAAGATAATGTTAAGTTATTAGGTGAAGATAAGATGGTTCAATATTACTGGGATTGGCTACAAAATGCATTAAACAAGGAAAAGCCATGGGATTTACATCCAACTAATTCATTAACTAATTCAGTCCATGAAGACAGAGGCATGCTATATCCACCAGAAAATCCTAATATGGCTATAAAGAATAATAGAAAAATAATTATCAAGCTTTTAACTAGATTATTATTCCCAATAAGTTTTATACTGTTATTCATTTAATAGATTTCAATTATAAATTTAAATACTATCTATATGAGAGTTGATTCTCAGAAAAATTTATTAGCCTGGGCTAGTTTTAAAAATATAAATGTAAATATTGATCAGACAGAAATACTGTCGAATATAAATATAAATCTAAACTATGGTGAAAATACACTAATCTTAGGGCCAAATGGGTCCGGTAAATCAACTTTTTTAAAGTTATTAAATAGATCCATTTATCCAATTTCTAGAAAAGATAGCTCATTAAAACTTTTCAACATGGAAAACATAAATATTTGGGATGTAAGAAAAAAAATTGGATTTCTATTCAAAGAAATGGAGCAAAGAGTAAATAATGGAGTTAATCTTTATGATTTAATCATATCAGGATTTTCTGGTACATTTAATTCTAGATATTCCAAGTTTCTTACAGAAACACAAAGAATTAAAGTAGAAAATCTAATAAATGAATGGGAACTAGATAAGATTATTAACAATGATTTTCATACATTATCTGATGGACAGAAAAGAAGGGCTTTACTTGCTAGAGCTCTTGTTTACGAACCAAATATATTAGTTCTAGATGAGCCATTTTGCAATTTAGATATAAAGTCAAATTTCATATTAAATAAAAACTTAAATAAATTAATCAACAACTCATTAAATATAGTTTATGTGACACATAACTTAGAATCAATCCTACCTAAAACTAATAGAGTTATTCTAATAAAAAAAGGAAAGATCATAAAAGAAGGTGAGCCAAATGACATAATAAATTCAAAAATAATTAGTGATCTTTTTGATATATCAATAAATATAGTAAAACAAAATGGATACTGGAGAGGTATTCCTCTAGATAATTAAATTATAACAAGAATAACAGAAACAATTAATATGCAAACAAAGAAAAAATATTTATTTTTAAACAAAGAAATATCAAAATTATTTATTTTATTATTTCCTGATCTTCTAACACCAAAGGGTGTTCCACATGAATTACATACCAATCTTCCAGACAATGAACGGTCAGCCCTTAAATTATAGCTTCCACAAACCAAGCATTTATTTGAAATCATTAGAGTTTAATTAAATAAAATTTTCTTCTAAGAATGATAATGGTGAAGTCATATTACTTGAGTAACCTAATAAATTGTCAGGCATAAAGTTATATAAAACCTCGTCTTTTTCATTAAAAAGTATTGTCGCCCCTCTCTGTGTTAAAAAAGATGCATCAGGAACATATATATTCCAATTGGAAAGAATTTCAACCATATTCATAAGTCGCCTGGTAGCAAGCTCAAAAGGACGTAAATTTTGTTTTTTAGAAAAAATATCAAACATTTTGCCTTTAAATAAAGAAAAAGGTCCTATTTTTATATCCTCATCATAATCAAATAAGTTCTTAGAATTTCTATCCCCCAAGTAACCTCTTAAAACCTCATTAATTGTACCTCTGGAATTTATACCAGCGCACATGATCAATAAATTAATTATTGATGGAAGTTGCGAGACAAATCCAACATTGAGATTTAGTTTTTTATGAAGGTCTGCATTCCTTAAGGCAATAACATTTTCAATATCTATTTTATTGAACCTACAAAAAAACTCTTTAGACATTTCACTACCAATACCAACCAACATTAAATCGACCGAATTCTCATTCAGTCTCTTTACTTGACCAGATAATTGTTGCGCATATTCAAAACTGTCAAAATCAGCAAAAGAGCCTAACAAAACTATAAGGGTTTTTCTTTTATCGAGAAAAATATTTTCACTTCCAAGAAACTCTTCGATGATATTTTTGTAATCCATAGATTTGTCTTTGTTTTCAAAATAACAAAGTTTGAAGGTGAAACATGAAATTTTATCTTCACTATAGGCAAACATCATAGTGACTCTAGGGATTTTGCATACAAAATCAACCCATAACACGAAGATCATGTTAAGTAGCAGATGTTCTTGAAATATGTACAAAACCTACAATTTCAATAAGCAATGTGAAGGGATATGGAACTTAAAGGCCTATAAATATATCCTCTTACTGTTCTTTGTTTATTTCTCGTGCAGACCTACGGGAATCCTAGCGTTACCTATGACTGGTACGCGGGTAATTCAGGGACGGCCAATCGCTCCGGAAAATTCATCGCTGCGCATGCTGCCCATGCTGGTTTGATGATGTTCTGGGCAGGTGCGTTCACTTTATTTGAGCTAGCTCGTTATGACTCATCCGTCGCGATGGGTAATCAAAACTTGATTTGCTTGCCTCACCTTGCACAACTTGGAATAGGTGGAATCGAAAACGGAGTAATAACTGAGCCTTATGGTTGCACAGTTATTGCTGTACTTCACCTAATTTTCTCTGGTGTTCTTGGTGCTGGTGGAATTCTTCACTCAACAAGATATGACGGTGATTTAGGAAATTATCCTGAAGGAAGTCGTCCTAAAAAGTTTGACTTCGAGTGGGATGATCCAGACAAACTTACATTTATTCTTGGTCACCACCTTATTTTCCTAGGTTTGGCAAACATTCAATTCGTTGAATGGGCTCAATATCATGGTATTTGGGATACTGCTTTAGGAGCTACTCGTACAGTTTCTTACAACCTAGATTTAGGTATGATTTGGAATCACCAAGCTGATTTCCTTCAAATCAATAGTCTAGAAGATGTTATGGGTGGCCATGCTTTCCTAGCATTTTTCCAAATAATTGGTGGTGCATTCCACATCATCACTAAGCAATTTGGTGAGTACACAGAATTCAAAGGTAAAGGACTTCTTTCAGCAGAAGCGGTTCTTTCTTACTCACTAGCTGGAGTTGGCTACTGTGCTCTTGTTGCAGCTTTCTGGAGTTCAACAAACACTACAGTTTATTCAACAGAATTTTTTGGAGATGTACTTCAACTGAAGTTTGATTTCGCACCTTATTTTGTTGACACCGACGCATCACTTGCAACTGGGGCTCATACAGCAAGAGCTTGGTTGGCAAACGTTCACTTCTATCTTGGCTTCTTCTTCATACAGGGTCATCTCTGGCATGCATTAAGAGCTATGGGATTTGACTTCAGACGTGTTGGTAAAGCGTTCGACAATATGGAAAACGCAAAAATCACTAATGGTTAATCATTAATTTGATTTCATTAATCAGAAAAAAGACCCGCTTGCGGGTCTTTTTTTATGCAATCTGGTAGTAGAAATAAATACAAGCCTCATCACACTTATGTCACAAATACCAAACTCAAAACCAAAAAGTGAAAGATAAACTTCGTTTTAATGTGATTTTTTATACATACAGTCACAAAAACTCGCAAGAGCTTGTTGCTATTGAGAATCGGTTGCAAAAAGCATCTTTTACTGTGTAAGTTAGGAATCAATTCAAGCTCCTTTAAAAATTCAATGAGCTTTAGAAGCTACTCAGAGCCACATTCATCAGCGGTTAGGATGGCTACCGGTCAATCGGTGCTTATAGACCCATCCTCAAGAAGTGGAGATACATGCCTAGAAGTTATAGATGGCATAGCTCGTGTTTACTGTCCTTGCGAAGAGACAGAAGGAATGACACTGGCTTTCTTGCAGTCAGGTGACCAATTAAGAACTGACCGTTTATGCAGTGAAGGAGTATGCGTGGAAGCTTTAACCCCTCTTTGCTTTATTAGTGACGCTGAAACATCAACAGAATCAGGAGGTTATGATCCAGTTAATGAGTGGACTCTGCAACTACTCAGAATTAGACACTTAGGTAATGCTGAACAAAGACTTCAAGCCTTGTTTGCTTTACTAGTTAATCGACTAGGAAGAAGATGTGGAGACTGGTGCAAATTACCTTTCAGGCTTACACATGAAAGAATTGGAGAATTAATTGGATCTACTAGAGTCACTTCTACTCGTTTAATCTCAAGACTGAGAACTGCTGAATTACTAAAAGCGCCATCAGGTGATCCAACACTAAGTCTTTCACCAGAGTTTATTGAGACAGCACCTTTAACTGCTTAGATATAATGAATCAATATATATACTCTTATTCTGAATCTATTGTTCTATCACTTTGCAAAGAGATAGAGTATATCAGAAGTAGATCAAAGAATATCAACAACTCTCTAAAAACTTGTCACAACAAAATTCTCTCAAGAAGGTTAATATTGGAACTTGAAAAGTTGAACAAAAATAGATTAAAAATTTTAAAAATTTCTGAAAATATGTTCAAAAAAAATTCAAATGATTTATCTTTTGAATTTTTTTTAGAAATAACAAAAAGGTCAAATTTGATTCAACAAATATAAAATTATAAGATAGGTTTTATTTATTTTATATTTAATTCATTATCAATAATGAACAATGCAGAAGGATCATTATTAGCAAATTTGACTTTACCTAACAAATAAGCCATTTCATCTTCTGATTTAATTTGCTCGTCGATTACAGGATCAAGGAATACAGTTGTACGAGTATCATTAGACCTCTCAGCTAAAGAATAAAGTTGTTGAACTGAGGTCGTCACGTCAGCCTCCATTTGGAAAGACAAAGTTACTAATTCTTTAACAGTGTTCCATTCTTGTATTGGTTTAGTCACTTCTTCAAGTTCAACAGTTTGACCACGAGCAATCATATATTTCGCAAAGTTAAATCCATGCTCTTGCTCAGATAGAGACTCTCTTTTAAAAAATGAAGCAAACCCTCTCAGTTCTCTCTCAAGGAACCAAAGGGACATAGCAAGATATTGAGCACTTGAAACCCTTTCAAGAGAAGTATGTTGACATAGTGCCTCAAGAAGATCAACATCCATTGGCTGCGCAATGGCTCGACCTGAAGGACCCACGCGAAGATCTACTGAACTGGATGTAGCTGATTGCATCACAAAAAAGCTAAGTCAGATAAAAAAAGTAATTTTCTCAAATAAATAATAGCCCCTTTTGTATCATTTTGTTGTCACCAAACTAAAATTTAATTTTTTTTTATTTGATAATGAATCTCAATTGCGAAATAAGATTGAATTTAATCGTCCTAATATTAAATCTATTTAGAAATTAGATTTAATTTTTTCTGGAAGAATTAAAAAATTTTTTTCAGGAATTGTTTCAACTTTGCATTTGTCTCCAATAGATAAAAATACATCCAAGCTCATTTCCGACCTTAACTTTAGACCATTACTAATTACAGTATAGACAAAACAATTGATACGATATTCTCTAGATATAACAGTAAAAATACCATTGATACAAGCTTTAATTCTGATAGAATTTTGATCGAACATACAAACTGATTTTATTGAAATCGATGTATCTGAAGGAAAATTCAATTTACCAATACATGTAAAATAGGAATCATCAAAGTATCGAATTGGCAAGATATTTTTTTGCAATACAAATTGTGCTACAAAATCATTTGATGGGCTTGAAACCATCTCAAGGGGTGTTGCGTATTGTTGAATTTCACCAGTTCTTAATACAGCAACACGATCACAAATAGCCAATGCTTCATGTGGGTCATGAGTTACTAAAAGCGCAGATGCTGAGCAGGATTTTAAAACAGAAGATAGTTCTGACCTCAATCTAGATCTAACTTCAACATCTAAAGAACAAAAAGGTTCATCCAACAAAACCAACGAGGTACCTGGAGCTAGGGCACGAGCCAACGCAACTCTTTGACTCTGACCACCAGAGAGTTCGTGTGGATATCTTTTTTTAAACTCATAAATATCCAATAAATTTAATAGCCAGTTTGCCCTTTTTATAGATTGTTCCTTCTTGTTAATGCCAAAGCAAACATTATCCCAAACATTCAAATGAGGGAAAAGCGCATAGTCTTGAAAAACCATACCTATTTGTCTTCTCTCAGGAGAAAGGACATAATGGTTATTTGAGATTGTTTGCCCATTTTTTTTTATTA
This sequence comes from Prochlorococcus sp. AG-363-G03, assembly GCA_003280265.1. Classification (GTDB taxonomy): domain Bacteria; phylum Cyanobacteriota; class Cyanobacteriia; order PCC-6307; family Cyanobiaceae; genus Prochlorococcus_B. Next base: position 18,508 of record QCFJ01000013.1, read on the forward strand.
ATCCGCGCCTAGGCTTATCAAAACCTGCTATCAATCTAAGAAGGGTGGTTTTTCCACAACCCGAGGGACCTAACAATCCAACCAATTCTCCAGGTCTTAGAGATAAATTAATATCTTTTAAAACCCAATTATCATTTTTATTAGGTTTAAACTCATGCCATAAATTTTGAATTTCTAATTCAGTATTCACCAAAACTATTTTCTTCTATTCTATTGATAAGAAATCCATTAAAAACAAACTAACCACAAAAGGAAAAAATATTGAACAAAAATCACAGGAATAGGTATAAAATGATACTCATCTTTTCTTGCCTAAATCTGCAACTTCTATTCAAAGGTTTTTAATTAGTTAACTTTAAACACAATTTTATTAATACTGCTATGAGAAAAGATCAAAGGGTAAAAATAATAATTAAGAGACTTGAAGAATTATATCCTGAAACGCCTATACCCTTAGATCATCGAAATGATTTTACACTTCTCGTAGCAGTTGTATTAAGTGCACAATCAACCGACAAGAAAGTTAATGAATTAACTAAAGATCTTTTCAAAGTTGCCAGCTCTGCTGAAGAAATGTATAAATTAGGTGAGCAGAAAATATATAATTATATAAAACAACTAGGTCTTGCAAAAACCAAAGCAAAAAATACTTATAACTTATCTAAGATTATTTATGAAAACTTCAATAATAGAGTTCCAAATTCATTTCAGGAGCTTGAGTCACTTCCTGGAGTCGGTCATAAGACAGCTAGTGTTGTTATGTCTCAAGTCTTTAATGTCCCATCATTTCCTGTCGATACACATATACACAGATTATCTCAGCGCTGGGGATTAACCTCAGGTAAAAATGTTCTCCAGACAGAAATGGATCTTAAAAAATTATTTCCAAAGAATCTTTGGAATAAGTTACATTTACAAATTATATTTTACGGAAGAGAATATTGCTCAGCGAGAGGATGTAACGGTAAAATCTGTAACCTGTGCAGGGAACTTTACCCAAATAGAAAGAATCCAATTATTTGTTCAAAGGCTTAATAATTATCTATTAATTTTACTATCTCAACAAAAAGGACTATTTCTTGCTAGAAACATATCAAAGGAATTCAATTCAAATGAAATTAGCCATAACCGGAGCTTCAGGGAAAACAGGTTTTAGAGTGGCAGAGGAAGCAATATCATCTGGATATGAGGTGAGATTAATAGTTAGATCTAAATCTGAGATACCTGAATCAATAAAAGGTTTTGAAAGGTATGTTTTATCTGACACTAATGGAACCACACTTGATTATGCATTACAAGGTTGTGAAAGTCTTGTTATCGCAACAGGCGCGAGGCCGTCTATAGATTTAACAGGGCCAGCAAAAGTAGACTACTTAAATATCAAAAAACAAATTGAAAGCTGCAAGAGGCAAAAGGTAAGACGGGTTGTTCTTGTTAGTTCACTTTGTGCCGGCAAATTGATACACCCCCTAAATTTATTTGGTCTCATACTTATATGGAAAAAATTAGGAGAGAGATCTCTACAAAAAAGTGGTCTAGATTGGACTGTTATACGACCTGGAGGTTTGAATGAGAATGAAACTAATTTAAAAAAACAGAACATTTTGTTTTCTGGTGAAAAAACTCAAGAAGAAGGCTCGATTCCTAGAAGACTTGTTGCCAAAGCATGTATTGAAGCTTTAAAAACAAAAGATTCAATAGAAAAAATCATAGAAATTACTAGTAGCGAAGAAAATCCCAAAACAAATATGAGTAAGGCAATAAAGACGTTTAATATTTGACTATAAAAACCTAAATTCACCATGAACACCAACGCTAAAATTGACGCGTTGCAGCTAATGCTTACTGATCTGAGAACAAGAAACGAATCAATAAGACATAAAGCTGCTTTCAGAGGATGCCAACCAGAATTCCAATCATTAGTTACGGCACTTATTGATCAATTGGAAACACAATTGAATGAAGAGAAGCAAATTTACAGAGGAAAATCAAATACTATTTGATAAAAAAAGTCTTAACCTAACTCCAAACAAGCCAAACCATATACATCGCTCATTGAAACAGGAGGTTGAGAACCTCTATACATCCTGTAAGTTTCAGATTCTGATTTAAAACCTAATTTTTCAAAGACTTCAGAAGCTGACTTATTTAGGCCAGGAGAATCGATAATTACTAAACCAGGATGACTCTCTATTAATTTCTTCAACAGAATTTTTAAAAGGTCAGGAGTATCAGCCATTAAAGGACCAATTCTCCATCCATCTCCATTTTGCAAAAGACATGGTCTGATTCGACCAAAACCATGACATTGTTTTTCTTTATCAATAACTGCTATTACTTTTCCAGCTGGATGATTAAGCCAATTTGATAAAAAATGAGGTCGAGGAGTTGTTTCTCTTTTTTCGTCAAATTTCTCTACGGCATATTGTGGTATTGAGGAACCTTCAACAAAACTAAAATGATCTAAATCACCATGCCAATAACTATCTTGAAGTAATTTGCCGTCTCCCAACCATTGCCATCTTGTTGTTTTGGATGAAATTGTAAAGCCCCATTTTGAGTAATCAGCGATTCTCTCTGGAGCCGCCTCTAAACCAACACAAGGTAAATCACTTAAATGACTTAAAGCCTTTTTCCAAAGCTGGACACCAAAACCTCTACCCCTATACTTCTCAATTACCAAAAACAATCCAAGGAATCCATAATCCTGATTATATCGAATACCAGCAATGCACCCAATAGGATTGCCATTCAACCAACCAACCCAAAGTCCCTGCTTGTCTGTATTTTGATAAATACCTAAATCACCAACTCCTGGTGCAAAACCTTCCTTTCTAGATATTTCAGTAACAAAATCAATATCTGAATTACATAAAGGTTTAATAGATAAAAGATCATCCATAAAATATATTTTTTTATAATAAATCTAATAAAAATAGATAATAAATCTATAAATATGAGCAAAAAAACATCTAATTAGAAATATATATAATATCTATAAATAAAAAAATCTTTAATATAATAAAAAAATTGAATAGGAATTTACAATAAAAATTAGGAAATAGTTTTTACAAATCGCCTCTTAAAGACATATTTGAAAGTTCTGAATAACCACCAATAAACTTATTATCTATAAATATTTGTGGAAAAGTTGAAATAGATGTTTTATTATTAATATTTTTGTATTGTTCATCGTTGGTAATTACATAAGAGTTGTATTTTATATTAGAAGAGTCTAGAAGCTTAAGAGCTCTCTTTGACCAAGGACAATCAGGAAGGACATAAATATCGACCCTTGCAGGATTATATTTTGAACTACTAATTGATGTCTTGCCAAGATCAGATATGCCCCCAATTAAGACATCTAAAGATTTAAGAACAATTGTTCCAGAAAGAAGGTGCCCACCAAATACACTACAATTTTCATCAGATACACTTATATGAAGATGTGACTCGGATGATCCTACATAACCACTTAAAGTTATTATCTCTAACTTCTTTTCAAAAATCACCGGTTTATCATTTAAAGGACATTTGAATGAAACTCTTGAAAGATCACCAACAGCGCTTATTAAAAAGAATGTATGATTATGTCTTCTATGCAACTCAATTAATGAATTATAAATATCTACTCCTTGAGAAAAATTATAAAAATAATGTTCCATAATATTAATGTTATTATTAACTAAAATATTTATGTTATTCTTGATCTAATTTTCTCACGATAAATGCCATTGCTCCTAATGAAAAGAAAAACATGAAAATAAGAAATGTAGTCATGACTTTACTCTATTGATAGTCAGTATAATATAATAGATTCTAAGCAGTCTATACTTAAAGATTTTTAAATAAACTTAATTCCCAATATTCAAAATATAATGAACAATAAAATTATTAATTCCAAAAGATTTATCACTTGGCCAATAATCATAAATGGACTGACAATTTCGAGGATATTGATAGGATTACCAATAATTATTTCACTTAAAAGTGGTAACAATTATATCTTTATTCTTCTAATTCTTATAGCGGGTCTTACTGATTTTCTTGACGGTTATTTTGCACGTAAATATGATCACAAATCTGCCTTTGGCGCGAAGTTAGATCCTCTAGCAGACAAGATACTTCTAATTGGACCAATGATATGGTTGGTCCATGAGGATCTAGTACCATTATGGACTATATGGTTAATAATATCTAGAGAACTCTTAATAACTAGTTGGCGTTCCGACAAAACCTCAGGTGCTCCAGCCTCAATTCAAGGTAAATATAAAACCACTTTTCAATTTACCAGTATAATTCTATTACTATGGCCAAAAAGTTGGGGTACAGATTATATCTTATATATTATTAATACAATTGGCTATATTTCATTTTGGATAGCATTATTTCTTACTTTAAGCTCTGCCATAAAGTATGTGTTCAATCAAAAAGAAGCTCATCAGAACTAAAATCAACTTTTTCATGATTAGCTAATAGATAATCATTCTTATAGCTATCAATTAAACCATTTAACAAATCGAATTTAGGCTCCCAAGATAAATCTTTTTCTATTTTAGAAGTGTCCGTAAAGAAATTAGTTAATCTTAGAGGAAAAAGTTTTCTAGCCTTAGGATCAAGTTTTGAAGGATCAAAAGAACGTAAATGAAAATCATCGACTTTATTTCCGGTAGCTATAATTGCTGTTTCAATTAAACCTTTGAAAGTTACGGCCTTACTTCCTGAACAATTATAAATTTGATTAATCGCTTTATCTGTCTCAAGAGATTTAGAAATAGCTTCCGCCAAATCAGAAACATGTCCTAATTGCGTGATGGTTTGACCATCAAAAGGAAGAGGAATATATCGGCCATTAGTTATACGATCAAAAAACCATTTTTCAATAGGGTTGTAGTTACCCGGACCATATATATATGTTGGACGAAAACTCGTAAAAGGAATACCTTCCGCCTTAAGCCAATGTTCTGTTTTTGCTTTACCTATATGACGGCTTTCAAGATCTATTGAACTCTCTTCACTAACAGGAAATAATTGTGTGTTGTCATATACTCCTGCAGAACTTATATAGATAAATCTAAAACTAGGCAGGCCAGAAAATTTAAGAAATCTTTGTGTATCCTCTAACTTACGTCCAGAACTGTCAACAATAAGGTCAAAAGAATGACCAGATAGTTTTTTTAAATCCTCATCATCTGACCTGTCCCCTTTTACGTGATTTATATTTTTTGGTACTGGTAGATTTCCACGCGTAAAAACAAATATCTCATGTCCTTTTGATAGCAGGCTAGAGACAAGAGCTTTTCCAACAAACCTAGTTCCACCGAAAAAAAGAACTTTCAAGATACTTTATTAAAAAAATTATATTAAAGCCTATAGATAATCTCCCAGAGCTACATAAATGATGTTAGATGAATAGTAATAATTTTATTCTTGATGGAAATCATACCTGCAATTGATCTACTGAATGGAAAATGTGTTCGGCTAAATCAAGGAAATTACAATCAAGTTACTAAGTTCAATAGCGATCCAGTAAAACAAGCTCAGGATTGGGAAAGCCAGGGAGCAAAACGACTACATCTTGTAGATCTTGATGGGGCAAGGACTGGTGAACCCATTAATGATCGAACAATAAAAGAAATAAAAAAATCCATTACGATACCCATTCAGCTTGGTGGCGGTATCAGAAGCATAAATAGAGCAAAAGAATTATTTGGGATAGGAATAGACAGAGTTATTTTAGGTACAATTGCAATAGAGAATCTGAAATTAGTTAAAGATCTATCTAGAGAATATCCAAAAAGAGTTGCAGTAGGGATTGATGCTAAAGAGGGAATGGTAGCTACTCGAGGTTGGTTAAAACAAAGCGAAATATCTTCTTTACACTTAGCTAAACAACTTAACGATCTTGAATTAGCCGCAATCATATCAACCGATATTGCAACTGATGGCACTCTAGAAGGGCCAAATCTAAAAGCCTTAAGGGAAGTAGCTGAGGCAAGTATTAATCCAGTAATTGCCTCAGGAGGGGTAGGTTCAATAAGTGATTTGATTTCCCTTGCAGATTTAGAGAATGAAGGTATTGAAGGAATAATCGTAGGCAGAGCCCTATATGACGGCTCAATAGATTTAAAAGAGGCAATATTAACATTAAAAAATCTTCTTATTCAAGATTCATTAAATGATAAAGATAAATTTCTTGTCTAAACATAAAAAAAAATGATTGGTCCTTTAGATTTATTGAATAGGACTGGAACTATTCTTAAATCAAGTTATCTTAAAAAAGATAGTTTCTTAAATTTAAATTGATCGAAGGAAGACCAAAACAAATTTTAATGATAGCGCCTTCACTTCTGGGCGAATCTTTGGCTTTGCAACTAACATCGCAGGATAATAATTTAGAAATAATCCTAGACAAAAAAAATATAATTGGATTCCCAAAACTTATTCTATTTTGCCTTGAAGAAGTAGAAATATCTAACTCAATCAAACTAGAAATCTTTAAGTTAAAAGAAAAATGGGATCAAGCTCCTATTTTAATTGTAATACCAAAAAGCATTAAACTATCATCTGCAGATTTGATGACTTTTGGTAGTGAAGGAATTATTCAAGATCCTACTATTGAACTTTTAAGAGATACAATCAATATTTTACTTGGAGGAGGCAGAGTATTTAAAATCAATAATGAATCGAATTACAATGCTGACTCAATGTCCAATTCATATGGATTAGGACATTGGTTATTAACTAGTGGTATATCACAAATAAATAAAGATCTACACACGATAAACCATATTATAGCTAAGAAATCAATAAATACATTTTATCTTTTAATATTAATAGGTAGAAGAAGGGAACTATTAACAGCGAAGAAATTAATCATCTGGTTATGGGGGCCTCTAGAGGTATTAATAGAGTCTCCAATTAAAACTAATAACAAGAAAAATATAAATCTAATTAACAAATATAGTACTGACATAACAATAAAAAACCCCTCAACGAATGAGTTATGGAATGCAATACACAAGCGGGTAAAGGAGAGACTTCAAGATGACCTGACTAATTCTACAGATGAACTAAAAGCTCTTTATTCGTTAAATAAAAGCAAAAGAAATAATCTCTTGAAAACTCTTTTACAAGAATTTTCAATTGTTATCAAAAAACTTGATTCTAAAAATAATCGCAAAGAAGAACTTGAAGAGATTTTAGAATCTATCAATCCTGAATTACGCTCCAATACATTACGCAATTTCATAGATTCATACGATCGTCTTCAAAAGAATGGTGATGATGTTTTCATTTCAGACTTTCTAGTAAATAATGCAGAGCTTGGAATACTTGATGATGAACTACCTTCAATTGCTTTAATAATAGATCCAATATTAAATAATAAGCCGGTCCTCATCGATGGAGAGTATTTATCAATAGAGGACCCTCGATCTATTATTCAACTAGAAACTTTGATTCTAAATTGGATATTCAGGACAGCTGAAATAGTTAGTGAAGAAATTATATCTTCATGTTCTGAATGGCCAGAATTGCGTAAATACTTTCTAAATAAAGAATTGGTTTCTACAAGAGAACTTGAACGTAAAAGAAATCATATCAATACAAATAATCAACTTCAAAATCTATTCAAAAAACCAGTTAGATTATACGAAAGCAAAAGATTATATTATACAGTAAAAAATAATAAAATTGAAAAGATTATCATCCTTGAACCTAGAGATGATGAATTAAAGAAATTAGACTGGGCCCAGAGACAAATAGCATTTATAATAGAGTTAAGAGATGCATTGGCTCCACAAGTACAAGCAATAATTCAATACTTAGGTGATTTAATAGTTCTAATTCTCACAAAAGTTGTTGGAAGATCTATTGGATTAATCGGTAGAGGTATAGCTCAAGGTATGGGGAGAAACCTATCTAAAGGATAATTTATTTATTAATAAATATAGCTAGATTAGCTTTAAGACTTTAGAATTTAAATAAATAGTACTTTGCATTTACTTTGTTAAGAATATTCTACTCACTACTAATACTTTTTTTTCTATTTGTAAATCCAGTATATTCTGCGAGGGATACTGATAGTTATGATGGAAATATATATCCAATTTATGCTGGTAACGGATCATTAGTTCCACCATCAAGCACATTATCAGAATCATTAAAGAACGAAAGAACCAGTGTTCTAGTTTTCTATCTAGACGATAGTGCTGTTAGTAAACAATATGCACCAGTAGTCTCAGGTATTAAATTATTGTGGAGTTCTTCTGTTGATTTAATTCCTCTATCAATTGACGAATTAGACAATGATGATCAAAAAACTTTTAAAGATCCTGGTTATTACTGGCATGGGAAGATACCTCAAACAGTGATTATTGACGGAAAAGGTAATGTCCTCCTAGACGAAGAAGGGCAAGTTTCGTTCGAAGACATTAACGATGCAATAACCAGAGGGACAGGTCTAAAGAAACCTGATTTTGATCTAACGGTCAAAAGCTTTAACGAATATAATAGTGAGCCTTCTAAAGATGGATACACCAGTCCTAGAGGCAGCTAAAATGCAATAGGAGAACTAAATTATCAAATATCTTTCTTAAAAAATGTTATCAAACTATCTTTTTCTCATAATAATAACGTTTCTTTTGATCGAAATAAATCATTATTTTAGACAAAATTCGCCCTTAGTTCTGAAGCCCAAAGAATTCAAAAGAATCATCCAATCATCTACACAGAAATATATTGCCTTGGTTGAGATTAAGAATTTGCATAAAAGAATGGAGGTTATGATTCCTTCTTTAAAAGTTAATCCTAAGTTAATAGGTATCTTAAAAAACGAAATACTAAAGATTAATACAAATATCACACCTCTTCACCCTGATGAAGAAGAAGAGCAAAAAAATGACTACTGGTCTGCATATATAATAAAAAGTCAAAAATCAACATTTATCAGAATTGAAGTTGAATTTGAAATTGAGGATTCTGCAATAGATAATCTCAAATGTTTATGGATTGATATTGAATGGGGTAATTATGGACCATTCGGATTTTTTAAAAAATTTGATGGTTTCGTCTTACCTAATTATATAGACTCACATAAAGAAATTTCCTCTAATACTAATTTAGTTGATCCAATTAAAACTCATATTCTTGGTACTTTAGATGATCCTATTAGCATATTAAAATCCTATATACCTAAAAATTACCTAGCTACAGATATTCTTACAATTGGAGAATCACCCTTAGCGATTATGCAGGGGGAATATATAGACTATAGGAACGTAAATGCAAGTCTGCTTTCAAAGTTACTTTGCAAAGGATTTCATCCAACTAGCAGCTTAGCAAGTGCATGCGGAATGCAAACCCTAATAAATATTTCTAGTCCAACTCGGATAATAATTTCATGGTTAATAGGAGGAATATTAAAACTTTTTGGCGTTAAAGGTATGTTTTATCGTTTAGCAGGTGAACAAGCAAGATTGATTGATGACATTACTGGTACTACACCACCCTATGATAAAAGTATAGTTTTAGGACCTAAAGATACAAAGACCTTTTGTATCGAAGCCTCAAAAGAATTATGCATTGATGTGGCTGTTGTAGATGTAAATGATCTAGGAAGAGTTAAAATCTTATCAACAAATAATATTGAAAATACTAACATAATCAAAAAAGCACTAACATCCAACCCAGCTGGCAATGCTAACCAACAAACTCCAATAGTCATGATCAGAACAGAAAAAATAATTTCGAAGTCACATGATAAGTAAAAATATAATAAAATAGCTAAATGCAAAAAGATGAAACTATACCTTCAGATTTATTAATCGAGCCACTTCAGCTCAAGCATTTATCAATGCTTAAGACAGAAAATAATTCTAAGTACCTCGGTGTATTTCAAATACTATTGTGCAAAAAATGGTTTTCTTCATTAGAATCAAATCTCACAAATTTAATACCAACTAGAAACTCAAAATGCATTGTGGCAGTTGAAAGGAACAATATAATTGCATATATTTTAGCCACTCCAATCAACAGAAGAGGTACATGTTGGTCTATTTCAGAACCATACTTTATCGGAGAATCAATATCATATAGCCGTTATAATTTATTGCAGAATCTACTACGAAAAGTTCTCTATGAAAGCAATATTAATACACAAAGTTTTTTAATTTCTATAAATACGAATGACAATCAGAATTTATCAGTAATAAGACAATCGGGATTTCAGCCCTTAAGAATAATAAATTATTGGAAGAAAAAAGAAAGTATAAAATACCAAAAGGTCGAAACTAAAGATAATTATATCTGGGAAAAACTAACAGAAGAGAATAGTCAACAAATATGGAGGATTGAACAAGCTAGAGAGTCAATCAACTTTCGTTCAATATTTGATAGGCAATGGCAAGATATTTACGAAAAAAGGAATATTTTAACTGGTGTTATTAAGTCTAAAGAAAATAATGTTATTGCGGGATTAATACCATCTATTTGCCCTAAATATGAATACACACTAGAATTGATTAGAGGTTTGGCATGGGATGAAAGACTCAATCAATCAATTCCACAAAGAATTAATAACATAAAGATTGGCAAAAATAAATGTTATATAGAAACAACTAGTGAAGATAAAAAATTAATTGAAATATTAAGTAGAAGCAATTGGGAAATAACAGAAGAGCGAGTCCTTCTTGGAAGAAGTGTATGGAAAAGACAAAATGAATACAAATTAAAGTCTCTAGAAACTGAGCTAATAAATAGTCTTGTCGGAAATTTACAACAACAACCTGAACTACCTTCAACCATTCAAATTGGAAAAAACAAATGATTCAACCAAATCCTTGTTCGGTTTTAAGTCTTGATATTGGAAATAAAAGAATAGGTGTTGCGGGTTGTGATTCACTTGGGATATCAATAACTCACCTACCTGCAATTTTCAGAAGAAGCTTTGAAGAAGATCTTAGAGAATTCTCGAAGATATGCTCATCCCGAAAAGTTGAAGGTCTCATTATTGGGAATCCTCTTGATATGCACGGCAAAGAGACTAATCAATCTTATCGATGTAAAAAATATGGGATTAAATTAGCGAAATGCCTAAAACTTCCTGTGGCTTTTATAAATGAACATTGCTCAACCGTCGAGGCTAAAGAGAAATTCTCTATAAAATCAGACAAGACTGGGAGAATAGACAGTGCTGCTGCCGCTATACTTTTACAACAATGGCTTATTGAGGGACCTGATCTAGATGACTCAAATTAAATTTTGAATATGATGTAAAAAACACTATCAAATAAAACTAGATACTGACTAATAAAAACTCACCTATGTCAACAACAAATAAAAACGACGAAGTACCTACACTTTTAGTTAAAGATTCTCAAGGTTCGGATCTCTTATGTTTTCTTGAACAAGTAGTTCCTCTAGAAGGTAATGAATATGCCCTATTAACACCTGTAGACACTCCTGTATCTCTGTTTCAGTTAATTGATGATCAAGATCCAAAGCTAATCGAGACAATTGAAAAGAATGAACCAATACTCGAGGTTGCTGATGTTGTCCTTCAAGAACATGATCTTAGACTTGTTCGCTCAGCTATCACTCTTACAGTCTCAGGCGAACTAGATGAACCAGAACCAGAAGAAATTGAAGAAGAGGACATTGATGATGAGTCAGAAACCTATGAACTTCTTGTAAATTTTAGAGTGGACAACAATGAATATGGTCTATACATACCGCTTGATCCTTTCTTCATAGTTGGGAAACTAGAAGATGGTGAAATAAAGCTTGTTGAAGGCGAAGAGTTTGACAAGATACAATCTGGAATTGAAGCTGAACTTGAGGAGAGGGGATTATCAGAATAAACATACAAAAATTACTTAAACCCCATTGGAAAGTAAACGATAAAATTTCAAAGATTTCGATAAATGAATTATTATCGAAAAATGTAAAAGCATTAATACTTGATGTAGATGGAACATTAACTTCTGGGAAAAAGCCAGTAATTTCAAATGATATTAAAAATTGGGTGATCAACTCTAAGAAATTCTTTTATACGTATTTATTCAGCAATAACCCCTCTAGAAGTAGAATAAAACAAATTGCGGATCAATTAGATTTAGAATACACATATTCAGGAGGAAAACCAAGTAAAAAAAGATTAAAGAAGATATTAGATAAAATTCCTTATTCAACAAATGAAATAGCAATTATTGGAGATAGAGTTTTTACAGATATTTTGGTAGGCAACAGATTAGGAATGTATACAATATTAGTAGATTCAGTAGATTATTATGGAAAAAAAATTGAAAGAAATAAATTTCAATCAATAGAAAGATTTTTGGCTAAAATTATAACTGGAGATTTGATATGACAACTTGGGTAATAAAAATTGGCACAAGCCTTTTGAGAGGAGGCAATAAATATACAACTTTTGATATCATTAATGATTATTGTTCCTACATATCAAGAGCACAAAAAAATGGGGATAAAATTATATTGGTCTCCAGTGGTGCCGTAGGTCTGGGATGTCATAAAATGAACTTCAAGTTAAGACCTAAAGAAATTATTTCTCTGCAGGCTTCTGCAGCAATAGGACAACTTCATTTAATGGCTTTGTATGAAAAGGCCATGAGTAGGGTTGGATATAAAGTTGCACAAATACTATTAACCAGGTCAGAATTAGGTTCAAGAAATAGTTATAAATCTGCCTCGCAGACACTAAAAAAATTGATTGAATGGGATGTTATACCAATAGTAAATGAAAATGATATTACCTCAGATGAAGAATTAAAATATGGAGATAATGACACTTTATCTGCATTAGTTGCAACAGCGATATCTGCCGATCAACTAATATTGTTAACTGATATCGATCATCTTTACTCCTCTGATCCAAAAACAAATAGCAAAGCCAAGCCTATTAAAGATATTAATAATTCAATTGAATTAAATAAATTAGAACTAGCAAATGTTCAAACATCTTGGGGAACCGGAGGAATAAAAACCAAACTAACTGCTGCAAAAATAGCCACTGAAAGCGGGATAAAAGTTCAATTAGCAGATGGTAGAGATCCAAAAACATTAGGTGAATTACTTAATGGAAAAAAAATAGGAACTGTTTTCCATCCTCATCCCAATCCAATAGGAAATAGAAAAAGTTGGTTATCACATGCGATCAAACCAGTAGGGGAAATTCATCTAGATGATGGTGCAAGTGAAGCCATCAAAAATAAAGGAGCTTCACTATTACTAGTTGGAGTAAAAAAAGTTACTGGGAATTTTATTTCTAATCAACCTGTAAAAGTTATCAACACCAAAGGAGAAGAAATTGCTAAGGGGATTTGCTCAATGAGCAGTGATGCTATAAAAATAGGAATCAAATCTAAATCCATCGCAACAGGGTCTCCCCTTGTTATTCACAGAGATGTTCTGGTTCTGACCAGTGAATAACTCAAATAAAAATAGTAACTTTCACTTCCCAATTAAATCATGCAATTCAAGGAAATTGTCGAAAATCTGAAACAAGGTCAATCCGGTGTGGTTGACTTTAAGATTCAAAACAATCCAGTTATTTTAACTGCAGCTTCTTTAGAAAAAGCCGAGAAAAATGAAATCAGTTTTCTAGACAACAATAGTCCAATAAACATGAGAAATCTCATCAAGACTTCAAAAGCTTCTGCTCTATTACTACCAGCAAACGATACTTATATTGTTGAAATAGCAAAGAAGATTTCAGTTGATTGGATAATACTTAAAGAGCCCAAGATTGCTTTTGCTGAAACATTAGACTTTCTTTATCCTTCTGAGATAAAAAGTGAAGGCATACATCAAAGTGCAATCATCGGAGAGAATGTAAAAATCGGTGTTGGTGTTTCAATCGGAGCTAATACTTACATTGGAGATAATACAGAAATTGGGGACGAGACTTTTATTCATCCGGGCGTTGTTGTTTATAAAAATGTAAGCATTGGTGCTAAGAATTTAATTCACGCAAATAGTGTTATTCATTCTGGATCTAAAATTGAAAACGAATGTGTAATTAATGCTAATGCCGTTATTGGTGGTGAAGGTTTTGGATTCGTGCCAACATCAAATGGATGGAAAAAAATGCCTCAAGTGGGAATAGTTATTTTAAGAAATAAAGTAGAAGTTGGTAGTGGGTCAACAATTGATAGACCTTCAGTAGGAGAAACAATAATTGGTGAAGATACAAAAATTGATAACCTAGTTCAAATTGGTCACGGAGTATCAACCGGTAAGGGATGTGCAATGGCAGCTCAAGTAGGTATTGCTGGAGGAGCTCAGATTGGAGACTCAGTAATCCTTGCTGGACAAGTAGGAATAGGTAATAAAGTCAAAATCGGAGATAGAGTTATAGCCAGCTCAAAAACAGGAATCGTATCTGATATTGAGACTGGAAAAGTTGTTAGTGGATTCCCAGCTATTCCCAATAAACTATGGCTAAGGTGCTCTGCTAATTTCAAAAAACTACCTGAGATAGCAAAAACCATTCGTAAATTAGATCGAAAAAACTCCAGGTAAGTTTTTCCTTTAATTAACATGAAAAAATGAAGTCTTACAAAATAACATTATTGCCAGGCGATGGAATTGGTCCAGAGATAACAAACGTCACTCATAAAATCCTTGACCTTGTCTCAAGGAAATTTGGGTTTGAGCTCAAATTCAAAGAAATGCCTTTTGGCGGATCGGCTATAAGTTCAGAGGGTGTGCCCTTTCCAGATAGAACCCTTCAAGAATGTAAAAACTCTGATGCTGTTTTGTTAGCAGCTATAGGAGACCCAAAGTATGACAAATTGCCCAGGGAGAAAAGACCTGAGACAGGGTTACTTAGTCTCAGATCTTCTTTAGATCTTTTCGCAAATATAAGACCAGTAAAAATAATCCCCTCCTTAACAAAAGCAAGTAGCTTAAAAGAGGAGTTTGTTAAAGAAGTTGATTTAGTAGTAGTTAGAGAACTTACCAGCGGGATTTACTTTGGTGAACCAAAAGGAAGGATAAAAACAGAAAAGGGAGAAAGGGCATTTAATACGATGACCTACACCTCAGAGGAGGTCAATCGAATAGCAGAAATTGCTTTTAAATTGGCCAAACAAAGAAATTACAAAGTTTGCTCAGTCGATAAAGCTAATGTTCTAGATGTAAGTCAGTTATGGAGAGATGAAACAATATTGGTATCTAAAAATTACAGAGAAATAGAGCTAACTCATCAATATGTTGATAATGCCGCGATGCAACTTGTTAGAAATCCAAGCCAATTTGATGTGATACTTACAAGCAATTTATTTGGAGATATTCTTAGCGACATTGCAGCCATGCTTACGGGATCAATTGGTATGCTTCCCTCTGCGTCGTTAACCACTAATGGTCCAGGTGTCTTTGAACCTGTTCATGGTTCAGCTCCTGACATAGCAGGGAAAGACATAGCTAATCCAACAGCTATGCTTTTATCTGCTGCAATGATGTTAAAAATTGCCTTTAATGAAACACAAGCAGGGAATTATTTAGAAAATGCAATTAACGAGCTTCTGACTGAGGGTTATAGAACTTCAGACTTGATGAGCAGTGAGACAGCAAAACAGGTTAGTTGTTCCCAAATGGGGGAACTTTTAGCAAAAAAATTAAAATAATTAATTCACAAATTTAAAAACTCTTTGAATAGATTCCCTTTGATGGTCAGTCGACCTGTAAAAATAAAAAGTCAATACATAAGCGTCGATGTCAAAGCTTCACCCAGTAGTAGCTGTAACTGGTTCATCAGGTGCAGGAACAAGCACAGTTAAAAGAGCTTTTGAGCATATCTTTGCTCGCGAAAAAATTGTTCCTGCAGTTGTTGAAGGAGATAGTTATCACCGTTTCGAAAGAATGCCTATGAAGAAGGCAATGTCTGAGGCACTTTCAAGAGGTGAAAACTTTTCACATTTTGGACCAGAGGCAAATTTATTCGATAAATTGGAAGACCTTTTTAGTCAATATGGAAAAACTGGTGGGGGCCAAAAAAGATATTATTTGCATAGTCCTGAAGAAGCAGAAGAACATAACACTCGTTTAGGAACAAAATTAGATCCAGGCCAATTCACTCCCTGGGAAGACATTCCAACAGGAACAGACCTATTGTTTTATGAGGGTCTCCATGGTGGCGTTGTAGGAAAAGATTATGACGTAGCATCATATGCTGATTTACTTGTTGGTGTAGTACCAATTACAAATCTAGAATGGATAC
>QCFJ01000014.1 GCA_003280265.1 Prochlorococcus sp. AG-363-G03
AAACTTTTTATAAAACTGATTTTCTGATAATTCAATCTCAAAACAAACTACATTATCAAAGTCACCATTACTATGCATACTAGACATATGATCTTTGATTTCTATATTATCGAGAACCAATCCAAAATCTCTATAATACTTAGACAATATTTTCTTTGCTGAATCGTGATCGGTAAGAAACCGCTAACATAGCTCTGACAGATTTTCCTCATTCAAATTATTAATCATTTTCTGAAAATCATTAAAGCCTTTCATTTGATTTTCTAAGAAGTCGAAGTTATGTATTCATAATTTCTTTTCATAACTTCTTCACAGCAAATATTGCTTTAGTTAAGTAATCAAATATTCATCATGGTGTAACTTTGATTTAATTAGAGTGCATATATCTATCAAATTCACTTCTAAGAGGCTAAAAGCTCTATTGGAGAATACTGGAACCCCTACTATGAAAAGTCTGCTATACGTTGAATAAAAACTCCCTGCAGAAGTTATACCAATTGATTACGAGCAAAAATCCGTGTTAGACCAAATCGCCAATTTGCCAGAACAAGTTAGAACAGCTTTGCAGAGTTATCTTGAGAACTGCTTAGACAAATCAGATTTGGAAGACCTATCAAGACACCTCTTCTAGCGAATATGGAAACTATTTTTCCAAACCAAAAAATTAAATTAGAAAAACTAATTCACCTCAGTGACTTCTGATAATGCTGCTTTAATGGGCAAAACATATTCTTTGTTGTCAAAATCAAGTATCGCAACTTTTCTATCATCAAATTCATCTTTATAGACGATAGTGAAAATATGCTGATGTTCTATTTTGGTAAATAATAATCCAATAATTCCAATTCTCGCTGCAAGAGCAGAATTCATTTTTCTTAAACTTGTATCAGAATAATTCCAATGGACAATGTTTGAATATCTTATTTTATTTGATCTTCCAGAACTTGGAAAATTAAGCTTCATAAATTTATTATAAAAACTAACATTACAAGGGTATTTTGTATTTATATCTGAAAGGCATTGTAAATCTAAATACTCCTCAGCGGATCTCATATTAGGAATAAAAATTGCATTGAATGCAATTAAAATTGTTGTAATAAGTGTTTTTTTCATTTTCATTTGCTGAATTATTATTTTTAAATATTTAAAGCATTTTATCTTCTAAAAATTCTACAATTTTATCTATGGTGTCATAAAAGGCAATTCTAGTCTGATCAGATTGAGAACCACCACTAAAAATACTTGATCCAGTTATACCATCTAATACATTGGCCCTATCTTTACTAACCAAAGCACTTCTTCCAGAGAAAGTTTTTGATGCAATAATATCTTCTTCTCTTGTACTAATAATATCAATTTTCAAATCAATCTCAGCATTACTTGTAGTTTTAGTTGATCCTGCTAAACCACCAAAACCAAGAGCAAGTCCAACTGGGTTATACGAAGTCTTTGTATTACTATTGCTTGAAGATTTCAAAATAACTGGTCTAACTACATAACAAGCTGAAAAATCTTTTGCGACTTGAATAACTTCATTTAAATTTTCATCATTAACTATGGAACTTTGTTGACCATACATATTCATCATCATTTGCTGCTGATTATTATTTTGGCTAGCTAATAATTCTTTAAGTTTCTTAGATACCTTAAACCAGGCAACTGTTTTAATCCCCTCATTTCTAAAAGATTGATTCATAATCTCAGTAGCAAAACCTGAAAGGTCAGCACCTGCGCCTGGGACGGGGACTCCATAAGGAGATGCCGCAGAACCAGAGGCACTTGTTACTGGCATCAATACAACTTTTCTTTTGGTGTGATACCTAATACCTCTTAGCGTCTCCTTCGAGCCTTCACTAATTGCTTTAGCTTTAAGTAAAACTTCCGATGCCTCCGCTTCACAAGGATCTCTTTCTACAACCTTAGGAGTCGATGTACAACCAAAAACAAGAGGGGAAAAAGCAAATAACAATGCTAAAGAAATAGCTTTTCTTCTAGTATTCACGTGTTTCAATTTGGATTTACGAAAGGATACAACATCAGGTATTAAGAATAAGGTTCATAAAAAATATATTGAAAAAATAGATATAGTTAGAGATTAATCTGAAGAAATATTTTCTAAAAGAACAGGTAACTCTTGTCCTAGTTTAGCGGCTGCTTTCATATTTTTGAATCTTATAAAAGCAGTTTTTTTTCGGCCGCGATCATTCTCAAAAGATACACCATAATCAATAGTACCTGATTTTTTTTTAACTAAAAATCCAAGCAAACCAACAGGTCCTAAAAGAAGTGTAGAAACGGTTCCTACAACAAGATTTGATGATTTTCCAAGATCTTCGTAAACCTTTAAATCAAGAAAGTTTGTTTCATCAACATATAAATAATCAGTAGGAAGATTTGCCTCAATATGTGTATCAGAAATAGTAACTCTACAAGGATGATAATCAGTATAAAAAGAACATATTGCTTTATGTGTTCCTGCGTTTAACTTTTTAGGTAATCCATAGAAAGAGAAAACCAAAAGTATTGAAGTTGAAATTAATAGTCTTAGCTTATTCCGTAATTTCATAAATAAATTAAATTTAAATAACTAATGATACCAAGCAATAAGCTAGTAAAAGTAGTTTGGGTAGCAAATTTAATAATTAGGATTTAGCAGTGAAGTTAAATAGTTATTTTTTTAACTAATAGCTAGAGGAATTTAATGATCTTCGAGGGTTAATCCTTTTGACTAAGCATTAAGTTTTCAATAGCGATGAGAAGCCTCTAAATTAAAAGACAAAAACTGATCTACTCAGTCTCAAGTGTCTTACGGGTCCACGCAAAAGTACTAAAAACGAGTAAATTGTTAGAAAAAAAATTAGAATTTGTTCTAACACGATTCTTGAGAACCCTTGCTATTACTAATCTGCTATACGTTGAATAAAAACTCCATCACGTCCAGTTGCACCAGTTGATTACAGCTAAAAAATAGGGTTAGACATAAACGCTAAAAAGTTAGACAAAGTTAGACAACCAGACGAGCCATCTTGAGATTCCAATAAGTCTTTGAACTGAACTATCATTAAAATTCTTTCGGAAAGAAAGGTTACGCGAACCCTCGCCCTCTGGATTTAGTGACATCACCCACCGTTAAGAAGTGAGTCTGATCACTGCCAACGTCATAAAGAGTGTAATTAGCCCCTGCTCCAATTCCTATCACTGCACGTTTAGGAAGAGTATGTTCCTGGTTTCGTTTTCCATTTAAATCTTTTACTTTTGAGTCAACTACAGCATCAGTCAACTCAAGATGAAATTGCTGTTTACTTCTAGCTGTGAATAATCTATTCACATTAAGGCGGGTAATTCGATCAAGAAGAGTAAGTGGAGGTGTTTGCATTGTCAGAATGTCTCCTACATCTTTTGAGCTTCCATGAATCAAACCACAATCAAGTTCTACAAATCCAAATTGTAGTGATGATATCCATCCCAAATAATATGGATCTACAGCATTCATAAGAGCATTGACAACATCGTCTCCTTTATTGAGTCGTAAAGCATCTGCCTTTCTCTCCCCACGGTAACCTGATTCTGCCAATAATTGTTCCTCCCACCAGCCATAGATACAGTGAGGTTTCAAATCACCACGATGAGGATTTACTAATCTATTTAAAAGTGCATCACAATTCTTATCTGGTCCTACAACGTCTCCTAAAACAAAAAGAGTTATATCTCCGCGAGTATTTTTTAAATCTTTTTGAATCAATTCATAGGTCTCAAGATCTCCCATAAGACCACTTAAAAGTGCCCAACGTTCAATCATCGTTCGCACACGTGGCTAGCATCTTCAGCCAGTTCAGCAAACTCAAAACCGTTGCTCAAACGCCATGCAAACACATGGGGTAGACCAGCCTCAATAATTGCCTCACATGTTCGATCAATGTCGTAAGCAACTTCTCTAATCTCAACATCATTCTTTATATCGTCATGAATAACATAGGTAGCATTTACTCCTCCATGACGAGGTTCTCCGACAGATCCAGCATTTACAATTCTTCTAATAGGTAAAGTCATTTTCATATCTTCTCTTTCACGATCGGAAGCATTTTTAATATTTACGCGAATTGATCCATTCCCTAATTCACGAACATATGGGAGATGAGTATGACCGCAAAACAAAGTATCGGCTCCGCTCATTTCAACTCGTTCTAATGCAGCGAATGCATCCATATCTGGAAGCAGATACTCATGCTGACTGTTGGGACTTCCATGTACGAATAACGATCTACCTCTTCTAATCGAGGTTGGGAGACTAGCTAGAAATTCTTTGTTTTCATCAGTCAACTTCTCCGTTGTCCATTGATGAGCCATATGCCCTCGCCTTTCTGCAAGCTGAGATGGATAGCTGCAATCACAAGCATCAAGACCATCAATTATGTCTTCATCCCAGCAACCCTGACAGGTTTCTATCTTCCTATCTCTAATAAGCTCAACAACTTCATTTGGCTGAGGACCATAGCCAACAAGATCGCCAAGACATGTAATGGTCTCAATTCCTTGCCGATCAATATCACCTAGCACAGCTTGCACTGCTGAGAGATTGGCATGTAAACAAGAAATTACTGCGTGTTTCATATCATCAAGTTGAATAACTAGGCTGCATTTGTGTATCTCTAAGAGGGGCTTGATGAAGCTCCAAAACTGAATCATTCAAGAGACAAAGCTGAATAGTTGATTCAATTCGTGCGGAGTCAAGATTTTTCCCTTGAACAACGAGTTCAGATATTCTTGTAGGTCTACCACTAGGAGGTGAGACAGTATTAAGAGGTAAAAATTGCGAACCTTTTTGGCTAACAATCCAGTTAAAGAACATAGATCTACCATCGGGGATATTCATCAAGGCTTTAGCTCTATAAACATCTCCATAAGCACCATTAACCAGCTCGAACCAAAAGGTATTCAGACTAGGTGGATCCCAAACATTCCGATGAAGCTTGAACCTGCATGATTCAATTTGATTGAAATTTAATGTGTCATTAATGGGTAATTCCCTATCACGTCCAAAATGAAGGTATTTATCTGGTTCGAGGTTTAAAGTTGCAAGTTGTTTGATTACGCGCGGATCAATTCCAGCCAAACCAAGCTCTTTAGGAATTCTAAACTGAGGAAGCTCAATCAATATAAAAGAATCATCTTGATGCGAAATAGAGTCTGCACTGGACCTTGATAAATCTATTAATTGAGGAATTTGATCTTTAAGAAAGGCATAGTCAATATCTGTAGAAGCTACTTGCTGTAGATCAATATCTCCGTAACCAGATAGACGCAAAAAACCACAACGACCTTTGTGTGACTTGAGATTATGAAGAATCCAATTCGTTTTGCCACAGCCTGGCGATCCTGAAATCAGCCACGTATTGCTGCCCATACAGCACACAAATCAATGTATAAGAATATACACTGGATATGAAAACGATAATCATTATTGTTTTATTACCTAGATATTTGATTATTTAGACGCCCTGTCTCAAAAAAACAACCTTTCGCGTCTCAAAAAGTTAGACAACCAGACGAGACATCTTTAAGAAAAACAGCGAAAAAGTTAGACAAAAAAGTTAGACAAGGCTATAATTGAATCGCTGAAAACCCTTGGTATAACTAGTCTGCTATACGTTGAATAAAAACTCCATAACGTCTCCTTCATTCACAATATATTCTTTACCTTCACTTCTCAACCAACCTTTGTTTCGAGCTTCCGCTAAAGATCCTGCTTCTAATAGTTTTTTATATGAAATGGTTTGAGCTCGAATAAACCCCTTCTCAAAATCCGTGTGAATCACCCCAGCAGCCTGAGGAGCTGTCATCCCATCAGAAATAGTCCAAGCCTTTGTTTCTTTTTCACCAGTAGTAAAATATGTGCTTAAACCTAGCAATCGATATGTAGCCTTAATAAGGCTAATTAAACCTCCTTCCTTTACACCTAATCCATTCAGATAATCATCTCTTTCCTCCGCACCTAATTCAATCAACTCTGATTCAACCTGCGCTGAAATCTTCACACATTCAGAACCTTCTTTCGTTGCCAGTATATTTACTTCTTCTGAAAAGGAATTACCATTGGCAAGTTCTTCTTCTCCAAGATTAGTTGCATAAATAATTGGTTTTTCCGTTAGTAAGCCTAATGGTTTAATTAATATTTTTTCTTCATCAGTTAACGAAACACTTCTAACTGCATTTTCATTTTCCAGAGCTTCACTTAATTTTCCCAATACCTCATCTTCTAACTTTGCTTCCTTATTGGTACTTATCTGTTTTTTTAATCTAGTTCTACGTTTTTCTATTTGATTTAAATCAGACAATGCTAATTCTAAATTTATTATCTCAATATCTCTTGATGGGTCTACTGATCCAGAAACATGAACAACATCATCATCGCTAAAACACCTAATTACATGAACTATTGCATCCACCTCCCTTATATTTGCTAAGAATTTATTACCCAGT
This sequence comes from Prochlorococcus sp. AG-363-G03, assembly GCA_003280265.1. Taxonomy (GTDB): domain Bacteria; phylum Cyanobacteriota; class Cyanobacteriia; order PCC-6307; family Cyanobiaceae; genus Prochlorococcus_B. The sequence goes on from QCFJ01000014.1 coordinate 6,481, forward strand.
CCTTCCCCTTTACTTGCACCCTTAACAAGACCAGCAATATCAACAAACTCCATCCTAGTTGGAATAATTTGCTTACTGTTGCTCAGTTCGCCAAGAAGCTTCAAACGTTGATCCGGTACTGAAACAGAGCCAACATTGGGTTCAATCGTACAAAAAGGGAAGTTTGCTGCTTGAGCTTTTGCATTCGCGACAAGAGCATTAAACAAAGTGGACTTTCCAACATTTGGGAGTCCTACAATTCCGGCCTTGAGCATTGAAATGGGTCTTTGAAAAGACGCCAGCTGATTAATTTGCCTAAATTAAACCCAATAGTGCCCTTTAACAGCGAAAATATAGTTATAAATCTCCAAAGGAAAGTTTTTAAGCTTTTCTTGCATCATTCAAATTCTAAAACTCTTGAGTACTTGATTTTCACAAAATGATTTGGACAATCTTAAAAAAGAAAAAATTTTTAGGCTTAATTGCACTTTCGGTATTAGGTGTTGGTGGAATTAGTTTTAAACTTTCACAAGGAGATAGATCTAATAAAGACATAACTAAATTTACAATTGCAGCTGAAAGCGGAAGCTTACCTGGCTTAATAACAGCAAGTGGTGAATTAAAAGCCAATAAAAGCGTCAATGTAAGTCCAAAGAGACAAGGAATACTTGATGAAATTTTTGTAGAGGAAGGTGATCAGGTCAATAAAGGAGATCTAATTGCAAAAATGGATTTTGGAGACTTGGAATTTAGAATTGAAGAAATAAAGGCAAATTATCAGACTCAAAAAGCGAGTTATCAGAGAAGAAAAATGCTCTTCAATGAAGGTGCCATAAGTGCAGAGGAGTATGAAGAATATAAAAATAGATTTTTAAGAAGCGAAGCTAAATTTAAACAAATAGAGGTGGAAGAGAATGAGACAAGCATAAGAGCACCATTTAAAGGAGTAATAACGAGCAGATACGCAGTACCTGGAGCATTCGTAACACCCACGACCTCTGCTTCTTCATCAAGAGAAGGAGGATCTACAAGCTCATCAATAGTCAAACTCTCTCAAGGTCTTGAAATAGTTGCGAAAGTGCCTGAAAGCGATATTGGAAGAATAAAAACTGGTCAAGAAGCGACAATTAGAGTAGATGCTTTTCCTGATAAGCGTTTTAGAGCAGTTGTTTCCAAAATCTCACCGAGTGCAATCAAGAATAACAACGTAACCTCATTTGAAGTTACGTTGTTGTTGAGCAAGAAGGCTGATGATCTGCGCCTAGGCATGACATCTGACATCAACTTTCAAACCGGCGCAACAAAACTTAGTACACTTATACCTACCGTTGCGATTGTCACGGAAGAAGGAAAAGCTGGAGTGCTTGTAGTTGGGAATAACAATCAACCAACATTTAAAAAAGTTGAGTTAGGGACAAGTAGTGGTAGTAAGACTGCAATAATATCTGGATTACAACCTGGCGAGAAAGTTTTTATTGATCTTCCTCCTTGGGCTAAAAAAAGGAACAATTAATAAATCAATTAATTAATCTCATCATTAATAATTAATGAAAGAAATAAAAAAGCCAACTTTATTATTGATTGATGGCCATTCTTTGGCTTTTAGAAGTTTTTATGCTTTTAGCAAAGGAGGGGAAGGAGGACTTGCCACAAAAGACGGATTCCCTACGAGTGTTACCTATGGTTTTTTAAAAAGTCTTTTAGATAATTGCAAAACTATCGAACCTAAAGGAATCACAATTGCTTTTGATACTGCTGAACCAACATTTCGCCATAAGGAAGATCCAAACTACAAAGCCAATCGAGATGTAGCACCAGAAATATTTTTTCAAGATTTAGACAAGCTTGAAGAGATTCTCAAAGACAGTCTGAATCTTTCAATATGCAAAGCCCCAGGATATGAGGCTGATGATGTCTTAGGAACACTTGCCAATGATGCCGCTGATAAAGGATGGAGTGTCAGAATCCTTTCTGGAGATAGAGACCTATTTCAATTAGTTGATGACAAAAGGGATATCGCAGTCTTGTACATGGGTGGAGGTCCTTATGCAAAAAGCGGAAATCCCAAACTGATTAATGAAGAGGGAGTTAAGGAGAAACTTGGCGTCAATCCAAACAAAGTCATAGATCTGAAGGCTTTAACTGGTGATAGCTCAGATAATATTCCTGGCGTCAAAGGAGTTGGTCCAAAAACAGCAATAAATCTATTAAACGAAAACAATGATCTTGATGGAGTATATAAATCACTCCAAGAGCTAGAGAAAGAAGGCGAAAAAGCTAAACGAGGCGCCATAAAAGGAGCAGTAAGATTAAAGCTAAAAGCAGACAAAGATAATGCATATCTTTCAAGAAAACTTGCAGAAATATTAATTAAAATCCCTATAAATCCAAAAATAGATCATAACTTAGAAGGTATTAATGAATCAAAACTAACTGAAAACCTTGAAAAACTTGAATTACACAGTTTATTAAAACAAGTTTCAACTTTTAAAGCTCTATTTTCTAAAGAAGGATTATCAGAACAAGACAATACTCGCTCATCAAAAGAAAGTAAGATAGTTAATAATAAGAGCAAGAATATTGAACTAACTAATCCTAGTGAGACAAAAGATATTCCTCAGATAGAGCCTAAGATTATAAACAATCTAGAAGAACTTAATAATTTTGTTGCACAAATAATGAAATATACAGATAAAAATAAACCAATAGCTATTGATACCGAAACAACCAATTTGAATCCTTTTAAAGCTGAACTTGTTGGCTTGGGATTTTGTTTTGGTGAATCATTAAAAGATATAGTTTATATACCAATAGGACATCAAACGGAAGAAGCCGATTTAATAGAAATTAATAATATAAATCAATTAAAAATTGAAGAAGTTATCTATGCACTTCAGGATTGGTTCTCTAGCAAGGAAAATCCTAAAACCCTACAGAATGCAAAATACGACAGACTGATATTGCTAAGACATGGAATTATATTAAATGGCGTTGTAATTGATACTTTACTTGCAGACTATATATGTGATGCAACTCTTAAGCATAGTTTAGATGAAATTGCCTATAGAGAATTTGGCTTTAAGCCCAAAAGTTTTTCTGATGTTGTCAAAAAAGGAGAAGACTTTTCTTCTGTGGACATTAAGTCTGCAAGTATATACTGCGGAATGGACGTTTATTTAACAAGAAAATTAGCAATCATTTATATTGAAAGGTTAAAAAGTACAAGTTCAAAATTAATAAAATTACTCAAAGAAGTTGAACAACCACTTGAGCAGGTTTTAGCGGAAATTGAATCTACAGGTATAATTATTGATACACCTTATCTAAAAGATTTATCCTTAGAGCTAACAAACACATTAAGAACTATCGAGGAGGAAGTTTATAAGATTGCAGGAAATGAGTTTAACCTTTCATCACCTAAACAATTAGGTGAATTACTTTTTGAGAAACTTGATTTAGATAAGAAAAAATCAAGAAAAACAAAAACAGGATGGAGTACAGATGCAGGTGTATTGGAAAAGCTAGAATCAGACCATCCAATAATAAAAATGATTATTGAACATCGCACTATAAGTAAGTTGCTTAATACTTATGTAGATGCTTTGCCTCAGCTTATTGAAAAAGAAACGGGAAGAGTACATACTGATTTCAATCAAGCCGTAACCGCTACTGGAAGGTTAAGTAGCAGCAATCCAAATCTCCAAAATATCCCTGTCAGAACTGAATTTAGTAGACGAATAAGAAAAGCTTTTCTTCCGCAAAAAGATTGGAAACTTCTAAGCGCAGACTATTCACAAATTGAACTTCGTATACTCACACATCTTTCAGGTGAAGAAGTACTAAAAAATGCTTATTTAAAAAATGAGGATGTCCACTCTTTAACTGCAAAAATTTTATTTGAAAAAGAGGCTATTGACGCCGATGAAAGAAGAATAGGAAAAACAATAAATTTTGGGGTTATTTATGGTATGGGGGCTCAAAGGTTTGCAAGATCAACGGGCGTTTCATTAATAGAAGCAAAATATTTTTTAAGTAAATTCAAAGAACGTTATCCAGCTGTTTTTAAATTTTTAGAATATCAAGAAAGACTTGCCCTAAGCCAAGGGTTTGTTGAAACATTGCTAGGGAGAAGACGTTATTTTCATTTCAATAAAAATGGGCTTGGAAGACTTCTGGGAACTCCACCAAATGAAATTGATTTAACTACGGCCAGAAGAGCAGGGATGGAAGCACAACAATTAAGAGCCGCAGCAAACGCACCGATTCAAGGCTCAAGTGCAGACATAATTAAGCTAGCAATGATTCAATTGCATTCAGCTTTAAGAAAGACTGGATTAGCAGCGAGAATTCTACTTCAAGTGCATGATGAACTCGTGCTAGAAGTTGATCCCAAAGATTTGGAGGAAACAAAACTCCTTGTTCGAAACACGATGGAAAATGCTGTAAAACTTAGCGTCCCTCTTATAGTTGAAACTGGCGTTGGAGTAAATTGGATGGAGGCAAAATAGTTGCTGACAAATTCAATAATTTCTCACATTTTCATCTAAGAAATTGTCCTTAAAATTCACAAACACTTTATCCAATAAGAAAGAGGATTTTATTACAATAAATCCTAATCAAGTTAAAATATATTGTTGCGGTGTAACTGTTTATGATCTTTGTCATCTTGGTCATGCAAGAAGTTATCTTAATTGGGATGTATTAAGACGGTTTTTAATTTGGAAAGGATTTGAAGTTAAATTTGTGCAAAACTTCACGGATATTGATGACAAAATTATTAATAGAGCAAAGGAAGAAGGATGTTCTACTGATGAATTAAGTGAAAGAAATATTGATGAATTCTATAAAGATATGGATACTCTTTCAATTCTCAGACCAAATAGTATGCCTAGAGCTACAAAATGCCTCCATCAAATTATTACTTTTATAGAAAAATTAGAACAGAAGAAAGTAGCTTACTCCTCAAATGGTGATGTTTATTTTTCAGTAGATAAACATAAAAATTATGGGAAGCTTAGTGGAAGAGAAATTGAGAATCAAATCGATAATGCAGCTGGACGTTTAAAAACTAATCAAGAAAAAAATAAAAAGAGTTCACTTGATTTTGCCCTTTGGAAAAAGTCTAGATCAGGTGAGGTGAGTTATTCTTCTCCTTGGGGACAGGGCAGGCCAGGTTGGCATATTGAATGTTCAGCAATGGTTAAAGACGAATTAGGAGAAAGTATTGATATTCACCTAGGTGGATCAGATCTGATATTTCCTCATCATGAGAATGAAATAGCTCAATCTGAAGCCTGCAATGGAAAAGAGTTAGCGAGATACTGGCTTCACAATGGAATGGTTAATGTTGGAGGTGTAAAGATGAGTAAATCACTAGGGAATTTTACAACCATTAGATCTTTATTAGAAGAAGGTATTTCAGCTATGACTTTGAGATTTTTTGTCTTACAAACTAATTATCGTAAGCCCCTAGATTTTACTGAAGAAGCACTAAAAGCAGCTTCAAAAGGATGGGAAAGATTAAATAAATGCCTTTCTTTTGGTCATATTTATAAAATAAAAGACCAAGGTACAAACGAAATTAAGCTAGATAAAGCTATAAGAAAGTCTATTAATAGAGAACTTGATGAAAACTCATTTAAATTATTATCAGACTTTGAAAAATATATGGATGATGATTTAAATACATCAGGAGCTTTATCTATTCTTTTTGAACTATCTCAACCAATTAAGAAATTCATAAATTTCTTAAAAGAAAAAGATATTAATGACGTTAACAAAGCTGAATTAAATCAAGTTTTTAATCAATGGCAACTACTCTCTGAATTAGCAGGAGTTCTGGGCTTAAAAGTAAATTTAAATCAAGAAGAGCCAAAAAACGATACTGAACTTGACACTAATAAAATTGAAGAACTTATCAAGAATAGATCTTTAGCAAAAGCTAATAAAGACTTTTTACTAGCTGACAAAATAAGAGCTGATTTAAAAAATATTGGAATTGAATTAATTGATAAACCTAAAGGGGTTACTGAATGGAAACAACTTTCAGATTAAGCAAATGTTTCTATTGTAGATAAGACTGTTAAATAAAGTCCTATAGCAATAACTGGTGGAGACACCCAGCGCAGCATAAACTTTAGATACCTTCTAACTCTTAAATTAGCATTAGAATTTGCAAGATCCTCATCATAACGATTTGGAACAATCCAACCCAAAAGAATTGAAATTAGAAGACCACCTAATATCAAAAGTGTATTACAGATAGCATCGGACTTGCCTAAAAAGTCTGTAGAAATAGCAGACGGTATTCCAATCAAGAAAATCAATAATGTTGAAGTCCAAACGGCCTTCTTCCTACTCCAATTCAACCTGTCCATCAAAGAAGATACTGGTACTTCCATTAATGAAATAGAAGAAGTAATAGCAGCTATAAAGGCCAATCCGAAGAAAACGGCAGCAATCAATCTCCCAAACAACCCAAGATTTGCAAATCCAGTTGGAAGAGCAATAAATAAAGTCCCAACAGTTGATTCACTGATAACATCTTTCAAACCAAAACTCATAACGACAGGAAATGTAATCAGCCCGGCGAGTAAACCCACTGCAGTATCCAAAGTTGCAACTCTCAAAGCTTCTTTAGGAAGATGGTTTTTACGGTTTAGATATGAAGAATAGGCAACCATAATTCCAATACCCAAACTTAAAGAAAAGAAAGCTTGTTTAAATGCATTACTTATTGTGTTTTTATCAAAAAGTTGAGATGAATCCCATTTAAGTAAAAATGATGTATATCCTTCCCAAGCCCCAGATAAAGTTGCAGCCCATATAGCTAACAACAAAAGGAGTCCAAATAAAAATGGCATTGCCCATTTTGTTAGTTTTTCTATACCTCCACGAACGCCAGCAACAACAACAAAAGCAGTTAACAATAAGCTGATTATTTGACCTACAAATACACTATTACCACTGCTAATTTTACCAAAAAATTCTCCCGCCTCAGTCATATCTGAGGGTAGGCCAATAAATAAGGAATGGAAGAAAGTATCAATTGTCCATCCCATTATCACTGCGTAATAAGAAAGAATTCCACAAGAAGCTATTGCAAATAGCCAACCTAGAGGCTTCCAATTCTCTCCAGCAGCTTTGATTGGAGCAAGGAAAGGACTACTTGCAGTGCTTCTCCCCAAGACCATCTCTGCAACTAAGACAGGTAGGCAAACAACTAAAACAACTAATACATAAAGGATAAGAAAAGCAAGTCCACCGCCTTGAGATGACCTATAAGCAAAGCCCCAAAGATTTCCAAGGCCTACAGCACTACCTGCCGCAGCGAGTGCGAATCCCAGTCCTGATCTCCATTGTTCCCTTTCTTGCATAATAAATCTCTATTAAAATCCAGAAGAAACTGGTAAATATATAACTGGGTTATACCTTTAAATGGGAGACTGGTCATACTTGACTTCACAATGTGAAAGCCATAAGCGTTTTAGGCTCAACGGGATCTATTGGGACTCAAACCCTTCAAATTGCAGAAGAGTTTCCTGATCAATTCAAAATTGTTGCACTCACAGCAGGAAAGAATCTTGATTTAGTAATCAAACAAATTGAAACTCATCAACCTGAAGTCGTTTCACTAGCCGATGAGTCTCTTTTGCCAGAACTATCTAGGCGAATAAATAGTCTTATTGAAAATTCAAAAATATTCAATAAGCCCCTATTGATGGCGGGAGCCGAAGGACTTAATACTGCTGCAGCTTGGGAAAGTGCAGATCTTGTCGTAACTGGAATAGTTGGCTGTGCTGGCCTCTTACCAACACTTGCAGCTATTGAAGCAGGAAAGGACCTAGCTCTAGCAAATAAAGAAACTTTGATTGCAGCAGGACCAGTTGTCATTCCTGCTTTAAAAAAAAGTGGAAGTAGGCTCTTGCCTGCTGATTCTGAACACTCAGCGATATTTCAATGTCTCCAAGGAACGCCATGGGCTGACAATGCAAGACTCTCAACTGGGGTTCCTACTCCAGGATTTAAATCCATACAATTAACTGCATCAGGAGGAGCATTTAGAGATTGGAAAGCAGAAGATTTAGTGAAAGCAACTGTTGAGGATGCTACTAGCCATCCTAATTGGAGCATGGGAAAGAAAATAACTGTAGATTCTGCAACCCTTATGAACAAGGGACTCGAAGTAATTGAAGCGCATTATCTTTTCGGCCTTTCATATGATCAAATCGAAATCATTATCCATCCACAAAGCATAATTCATTCGATGGTTGAATTAGATGATTCTTCCGTTTTAGCTCAATTGGGATGGCCAGATATGAAGCTCCCTATTTTGTATTGCTTAAGTTGGCCTAGACGACTTAAAACACCGTGGCCAAGATTAAAGCTTACTGAAATAGGCAATTTAACTTTTAAAGAACCAGATACTAAAAAATATCCATGTATGGAACTTGCTTACAGCGCAGGAAAATTAGGGGGCACAATGCCAGCAGTGCTTAATGCCGCTAATGAAAAAGCAGTAGAACTATTTCTAGAAGAAAGGTTTAAATTTATCGATATTCCAAAAGTAATTGAAGCGATTTGCGAGAAACATAAATGCGACCTAAATCTAAATCCAAGCCTCAGTGAAATTCTTGAAGTTGATAGCTGGGCCAGAGAAGAAGTCTTAGATTATTCAGAGAAAAATATTACAAAAATGCAGTTTTAGATTAAATGGTTTACAAAGATAAAAACCATTTAGAAACAACTTGATCACCCCAACAACCTTGAACCCCATGAAATCCATTGTGTCCTCCTTTTTCAGTAAAAATAAATTTATTAAAATTTTGATCTTTAGAAAATTTCATTTTTTCCATTAGTCTTTCAGCCGCTAAAAAAGGCACCCAAGGATCATCTTTAGATTGAATAAATAATGTTTTAGGAATAGGCTTTTCATTATTAATAAGAGAGAAGAATGGAGATGCTTTCGCATAATATTCCTCAACATTTTCATATCCCCACCTGGGAGCAGTTATAAAATTATCAAATGATCTAATATCATTTATTTTTCTTTTTTTATCTTTTTTATTTATTACTAACGCATTCTTTTCAGTTTCTTCTATCCCAAAAGGATCTTCTAAAGTTTGCCTAATTAAACGATTTAACAACCATTTCTGATAAATAAAATTTCTCGGTCTTTCAATAGATGAACTACATTCATTCAAATCCAAAGGACTACTAATACATACCAATCCATCTAATAAAGACTCATCACTGATACAAGCATTTAAAAGAATAGTTCCACCCAAAGAAATCCCAGCACCAAAAAGAGGAATGTTTTTTGAACAGTTATAGTCATTAGTTAATTGGTATGAAATCTCTCTAGCACGCCTTAATACAGGAACCAAATCACTATTGCACTCAGCAGCATAGGTACCATCAACATAATTTCTACAAGGATCTGAACCTCTCAGATTAAGTTTCAAAACGGCGAAGTTTGATTGCACTAAAGCACTAGCCATCCTAGTCAACCCTCTTCTACGAGTAGAACCACCAAGTCCATGCAGAAGTAGAACCAAACCATTGATGCGCAAGGAACTTGTTGGTTTATCCAAATACGCAACTAATGAACCTCCTCCTGTTTTTCTACTTTTTAGTGGTGGAACATTGATACGAATCTCTGATGAGTTGACATCAGGCAATTCATCCGAAGCGAATGTATCTCTTAGGGTCTGAAGGTCAGGACCAATCCAGGGAATACGCTCTTTAAAAGGACTTATTCCTAAATCTGAGAGTAAACATTGTCTTTTAAAATTATCCTTTACTGCCAACTCCAAGCTCCTTTAATTCCAACAAAAGATCTCCAAGAACTTTTTTTGCATCTCCAAAGACCATAGAAGTATTTTGCAAATCAAAAAGATCATTTTTTATTCCTGAATATCCAGCACTCATTCCTCTTTTAACAACAAATACTGTTCTAGCTTCTTGAACATCTAAAACTGGCATACCATAAAGAGGTGAAGTCTGATCATTCTTGGCCTGAGGATTAACCACATCATTCGCTCCTAGAACTAGTACAACATCCGTAGCAGGAAATTCAGGATTAATTACATCCATTTCTTTTAATTGCTCATATGGAACATCTGCTTCTGCCAAAAGAACGTTCATATGACCAGGCATTCTTCCTGCAACAGGATGTATGGCATACGTGACTTCAATGTCGGCACTCTCTAAAACTCTGGTGACCTCTCTTAGGGTGTGCTGAGCCTGGGCTACGGCAAGACCATAGCCTGGAACAATCACAACTCTCTCTGCAGCTTCGAGCGTGAGTGCACATTCTTCTGGACTGCAACTAGTTATATTTGTATACTCTCCTCCTCCACCTCCTGATGTGACTGAGCTAGCGCCAAGTGCACCTCCAAACAAAACAGAAACCAAAGATCTGTTCATACCATCACACATGACTTGTGTAAGGATCAGTCCAGCAGCTCCAACCATTGCACCGGCGACAATCAAAAGTTGACTACCAACAACAAAACCTGCCGCTGCTGCAGCAACTCCTGAGTAGCTATTTAGCAAGGATATAACTACTGGCATATCTGCACCGCCAATAGGAAGGGTAACTCCAATACCAAGCAAAGATGAAGCAACTACAATAAGGAAAAGACCATTTTGTCCATCTATTGAAAGATAGATCCCGCCAATCAAAGCAATAGCAGCACACAATATATTAAAGAAATGCCTAGCTTTACTTTGTGTCCACGAAGGTGTCGACAGCCATCCCTGAAGCTTGGCCATTGCAACTATTGATCCAGAGAAAGTAATCGCTCCAACAAAAAGTGAAACTACTATTGAAAAATTCCTGACAAGCTCGCTGGCAACTTCATCAGAGCCTTCTGAAGATGGAAATAATGCAACACCAAGTGCAACCAACAGTGATGACATTCCTCCACAACCATTAAACAAAGCCACTATTTCTGGCATTGCAGTCATTGGAACTTTTTTAGCTGTAATGGCTCCTAAAAGCCCACCAATCAAGGTTCCACTAATTATCCAAACCCAAGAGTTAATAGAAATCCCTATGGTTCCTTGAGAGTTAAGCAGCACTCCAAAAGCAGCCAATATCATGGCAATAGCGGCAAGTCTATTTGCCTCTCTTGCTGATCTAACTTTTGAAAGGCCTTTAATACCTAAAGCAAGCAATAAAACTGCCAGTAGATCAATGGCAAACTTAACGGGAGCAATAAAAGTCATAAGAGATGATCCTATTTACGAGTTTTTTTACGACTAAACATTGCAAGCATCCTGTCTGTAACTAGGAAACCGCCAATCACATTAAACAAAGCAAATCCAAGAGATATTGATCCAATTATTAGTAAAGGTAAATTGTCTCCTGATTTTATTATTAATGTTAAAGCTGCAAGCATCGTTATACCTGATATTGCATTAGCCCCACTCATCAGTGGAGTGTGCAAAGTGGGAGGAACTTTACCTATAAGCTCCAACCCCAAAAGGCTTCCAAGGAGAAGCACCCAAAGAGCTTCACTAAAAAAACTCATGAACTAGTTCCTCCATTCTCAAGAATCTCTGATTTGAGTATTACTCCATCCTTACTAATCAAAGAACCAGCAATAAGCTCATCATCGTTATCAATTAGAAACTTACCCTCTGTGAACATTGGCTGAAGAAGAGACAATAAATTTCTCGAATATAGGGAACTGGCATGATTCGGTATTGAACAAGGCAGATTAGAAGCACCAACAATCTTTACCCCTTTTCTAACAATAGTCTCTCCTGGTTTTGAACATGCACAATTACCTCCACTAAGAACAGCAAGATCAACCACTACCGAACCAAAACGCATATTATCCAACATATTCTCATCAATAAGTTTAGGGGCTTTTTTACCAGGCACCTGAGCAGTACAAATTGCCACGTCAGCTTCAGATAGTTGTTTTGCCAATTCTTTTCTCTGCGCAATAAGAAATTCATCGGAGACTTGATTTGCATATCCACCAGATTCTGATGGGGTTTCATCAATCTTTGGAAGCTCAATAAATCTTGCTCCTAAAGATTCAACTTGCTCCTTTACCGCCTCTCGAATATCACTCACATAAACGACAGCTCCCAGTCTTTTTGCTGTTGCAATAGCTTGCAGCCCTGCCACCCCAGCTCCTAAAACAACAATTTTTGAAGGCTGAATAGTACCAGCAGCGGTCATTAACATTGGGAAATATCTATCGAGGGCACTAGCCGCTAAAAGTACAGCTTTATATCCAGCTATATTTGCTTGAGAAGATAATGCATCTGATGATTGTGCTCTACTAATTCTTGGAAGCAACTCCAAAGATATTGCAGAAATTTTTTGAGATTTTAATATTTCCGCTAATAATTTGTTCCCGTAAGGATTCAATAATCCCACAAGAAAACAGCCCGATTTTAATTTTGAAAGAAATTTTTCTTCAGGAGGTTGAACACAGAGAACAATATCAACAATCTTTTTTACCTCATTATTTTCCTTTTCAATTAATTCAGCGCCAGCATCCACATAAGAATTATCTAAAAAACCAGCAGCCTGACCTGCACCTTTTTCAACAAATACTTTACAACCCAGGTCCAAAAACTTTTTAACAGTCTCTGGAGTAGCTGAAACGCGAGTTTCCTCAAAAGCTGATTCGAAAGGAATTAAAAAACTAACCAAAAGTAAAAAAATTGATCCTCCTTAAGATTAGGAGAGGAAACGTTTGAATACCACCATTTTTAGTTAAGAAAGGTTTTCCTAATAATTTTTCTTAGCTATGAAGGAAATGAGAAAATGTTATCGATCAAAAAAAAAATGAGCCTCACCGCGATCGAATGTCCTGATGGTGTATGTCATAGCCATCACGGTGGGCATGCTGTTCCAAGAACAGCCATGCAAAAAAATCTTCAAAGTCACGGAAAAGAGTGGTGTGAGCGACTAGCAGAACGAATTTATGAAATGTCTGTAGACACTTTTTCTCAGACAGTAATGCCAAGTCTTCACTCCTCCGGATGGCAAAGGAAACATCTTGATTGGGAATTCAAACTTGCAAATAAAGAATCTGAACCAGATGAAGCCTTGGTTGAAGGCATCATCAATGCAACCGAAAGTTTTTTAAGAAGTAGCGAAGTTCACCGATTATTTATACAAGAACTTGTGCAAGGAACATTTGCTGAAGCCAAAGATGACAGATTGCCATCTAAAGCTGTTAGAAAAGTAATAGAAAATGAAATAATTGTAATGATTGAAGAAAGAAAAGAAGAGTTAACTAATAAGATTGCTAAGGCATTGGAAGAGGAGGCCAATGGAGATTATGAGCTAGCCAAAAATGCAGCAGTTGAAGGTATAAATGATGTTGAAAAATTATTAATCAACCATACAGAAGCCGTGTAGGATTACGAGGATTAATTACAAAATAAAAGCTTGAATGAATAATCAATAAAATAAAGAAACAACAGAAATATTCTTTCCATCTAAAATATAAAGAGAATCTAAAATCTTAAGTTATAATTTCGTTTTCCCGACAAAACGCAAATTTGTACCAAAAAACACAAGTTAATCTCCCTTTGGCATGTCAAGGTAAGTTCGTTGGGGATTAATTATGAATGCTTCTTTCAACAAGAGAATAAGTATCGCAAGCTGTTGGGCTGCAAGCAGAATTGCTTTACTTGATAGCGTGGAAAGATATGAAGATAGCTACGCTATCAGCCAGGAATTCTGTGAATGGATTACTTGTATAAATACTTATCCCGAGGGATTAAAAGCTTCAACCTTAAAAGTGCCTCACTTTCAAAAAGAAAATTTTGACGCCGACGAACTTCTTGAGCTTTGATTTTTAATCAATTAATGGTTTAGAAGTAATCCACTTTTTTAGGCTTTAGATACACTTTAAAGATTTTTTCTTATATCGTATAAGTCAGTCTGATTTGGTATCCCATGGCAGCTGAAAGTAAAGAATTAAAAAATGAGAATTTAGTAATCATAGGCTCAGGACCAGCTGGATACACTGCAGCAATTTACGCTGCAAGAGCGAATCTGCAACCATTGCTCATTACTGGTTTTAAACAAGGTGGAATCCCAGGAGGACAATTAATGACAACTACATTTGTAGAGAATTTCCCTGGTTTTCCTAATGGGGTTAAGGGGCCGGAGTTGATGGATTTAATAAAAGCTCAAGCTTTGAGATGGGGAACAAAGTTAATTGAAGAAGATGCAATATCAATTGATTTAAGCAAAAGACCCTTTACTATTCTAACTAATACTCAAAAAATCAAATCACACTCCTTAATTATTTCAACAGGAGCAAGTGCTAATCGTCTGGGGCTTAAGAACGAAAAATCTTTTTGGAGTAAAGGTATAAGCGCCTGTGCAATCTGTGACGGTGCAACTCCTCAATTCAGGAATGAAGAACTTGCAGTAGTCGGAGGGGGAGACTCAGCTTGCGAAGAAGCTGAATATCTAACTAAATATGGAAGCCATGTACATTTGTTAGTCAGATCAAACAAGTTAAAGGCCTCTGCAGCAATGGCCGATCGAGTAGCCGCAAACTCTAACGTTACTATTCATTGGGAGACTGAGCTTTTAGATGTTTCAGGTAACGAATGGTTGGAGAAATTAAAAGTCAAACGAAAGAATACAAACCAGCAAGATGAGATTTTTGCTAAAGGCCTTTTTTATGCAATTGGGCATACTCCAAACACCTCTTTGTTCACCAATCAGTTAGATACAGATGCAAAAGGTTATTTATTAACAGAGCCTGGAAGGCCCGAAACTTCCTTGGAAGGTGTTTATGCAGCAGGAGATGTCGCTGATTCGGAATGGCGTCAAGGAGTTACTGCTGCTGGAAGTGGTTGCAAAGCAGCTCTAGCCGCTGAAAGATGGCTATCAAAAAATAATCTGGCAACTCTTATTAAACGAGATGATTTAGAGCCATCAAAGGCTGAGACGACAAAAACTTTAGAAGTTAGTAACAAAGAAAATTTTGACCCTGACAAGACATGGCAAAAGGGAAGTTATGCATTGAGGAAGTTGTACCATGAGACAGAGAAACCTCTTTTCGTCATATATACATCCAGCAGCTGTGGCCCTTGTCACATACTCAAGCCCCAACTTCAAAGAGTCCTTAAAGAATCACAAGGAAAAGCTATGGGCGTTGAAATTGATATAGAAAGCGATCAAGAAATTGCAAAGCAAGCAGATGTGAGTGGAACTCCCACGGTTCATCTTTTCAAAAATAAAGAATTAAAAGAACAATGGAAAGGTGTCAAAGCAAGAAGTGAATATAAATCTGCATTAGAGTCACTAGTTGATTAGTTATTAAAGGCTTATCTTTTTCTTGGTCCACCTGGCCTATTTCCACCTTGTCTTCCTCCACCGGGGCCTACATTTCGCTCCCTGTATGTGATTCGACCACGTGTCAGATCATAAGGACTGATTTCAACTAGAACTTTGTCTCCTGCAAGCAATTTTATTCTAAATTTTGTTAATTTTCCTGCGGCCCTACACAAGCATTGATGTCCAGCGGGCTGCTCAAGAGTTACAAGATAGAATCCATTGCCTTGCTCTTTTTCAATAACGCCGGATGTTTCAATCATGTGTTTTTTTTTGCATCACTAATTAACTAAAATAATTGTATTCTAAAAAGTCTTTGATTAACCAATAAATGTATATTTAACTAAAAATCTCTTGCAACTCTCTAGCAGTTTGAAATTGTCCATAATAATAATTTGCAGAAGCTCTTATACCTGCATCATCTAAACCATCAAAAGCCTCAAAACCAATACTTTTCCATAACTCATTACCACATAATTTATCTAACTCGGAAGAGGCTTCTTTAGATAGATTTTCCAATCTTCTATTAAGGTTTTTGATTTGACTAATGGACATTACAAATAAAAGTTTTTCCAATAGTACATATTAACTACAACTTTGCAACAGCTTAAATGGGGAATTTCTTTTTCTCTTCAATATCAAGGTCAACTCCAATATCTTTAAGTCTTTTCAAAATAACACCGTAATACTCTTTTATGTATCCCTCCATTGTTGTTGAATCGGCTTGATCAAGACCAAAAGCAGTGTAAGTATCATCCATAGGAGCATCTAATTTCCCTCCATTACCACTCAATTCGGAGAAAGAGAGCCTTTCAGCAACATTTAAGGTCGATTCGAAAAACGATACAACTGATTGAGCAATAGAAATTATGGTTGGAGAAACTTTTAATACTCTCGCTCTTTTTTCACTGAATTTTTCACATAAACCAACCAATTCTTTTGCACTCCATGCTTTAGGACCAACTATGGGAAATCTTCCTTTTATGGTTTGAGGCCTGTCTAAGGCTCCAACAGCAAATCGAGCTATGTCCTGCGTATTCATGTAAGCAATTTCGGTTGGATTTCCACTTATCCAAACCGGTTCATTATTCAAGATTGGAATAGCAAATTGACCTATTACCCCTTGCATGAAAGCTACACATTGCAAGATGGTGTAATCCAAAGATGAACTAACCAATAATTCTTCAGTGCAATATTTTATGTCCATTAATGGGATTTGCCTGTATTTTTCTGCTCCCAATAAAGAAAGGAATACTACTCTTTTTACATTTTTTTCTTCACAAGCGTTATATAGATTTAATTTTCCATCCCAATCTATCTCGTAAACGCTGCGTGAATCATCAGGTCGACTAGTGGCTGCATCAATAACAGCGTCTACACCATCAAGGGCATACTCAATATCTTCTTTATTTATTAAATTGCCACGTGTTAACTCACAGCCCCACTCTTGAAGAAATGAAGCTGCTTTTGGTTTCCTAACCATGCAACGCACTTTATGCCCTGCATCTATGGCATTTTTGGCTATTTGGCGACCAAGAGTTCCTGTGCCACCAATCACCAGAACTTGCATAGTTGAATTCATTACAAGATTGGAGCTTAAATGGGCAAACTATGAATTGTGGAAATCAATCACCTTGAAGTTTCAAAAGAAGAACACCTCCTAAAAGCCCAACGGGAATTAAAACCCAAAAGACTGCAGCGATTCCAAAAATTTCTGATGCCATTTAGATAATTTAACTCATCTTCTATTAAAACCTAAAGCCCTGTCATTCAGACAGCAATAGAAAATCATAAGCAAATTTTTAAAATAAACTTAAAATGAAATTTAAAAATTATAAAACTCAAAGTCAAAGTAGGTTTTCAACCAAATGCAGCAAAATATTTTTAATAGAAAGCCTTTCATTGGATCCCCAGATTGGGGTGAGTCTAAATATTGGAACTATAAAAATTGTAGGGTTCACTTCAGGGTAACTGGAGAGGCCTCAAATCCTCCCATTGTTCTAATTCATGGGTTTGGAGCCAGCTGCGATCACTGGAGAAACAATGCAGAAATATTTGCATCAGAAGGTTATAGGGTATTCGGTATAGATTTGTTAGGTTTTGGGAAATCAGAGCAAAATCTTAAAAGCAAAATAAAATATTTAGACAATCAAATTTGGGCAGCACAATTAGCTTCTTTTCTTGATGAAATTGTCGACATTCAAAAGAATAGAAAGGTTATTTTGATTGGAAATTCATTAGGAGCTTTAACAGCACTCACAACCCTCTCTGAAAGGGCAGCGCAGATAAAAACAGTTATCGCAGCTCCACTACCAGAGCCAGTTTTTATAAATCCAATTAAATTTTCCTTTCCGAGTTCGTTGGAAAAACTCAAAAGTTTTCTGATAAAACTTTTTTTTCATTTATTTCCACTTAAAATTTTAGTAAATTTAATATCTAGAACAAAATTAATTACTTTTGCGCTTCAAAGTGCGTATTTTCGCTCAATTTCAAATGACATTCCATTAAGAAGAATAGTTACCGTTCCTGCCAGGAGGGTAAATGCATCAAAAGCTCTTAGAGCCATGTGCATTGGAATGATCAACAGGCCAAACTTTGCAAAAGGTCCATCTATCATTAAAAAAATTCAAACTCTTCCAAATCGCCCACCAATTTTATTGATTTGGGGTAAGCAAGATAAATTGATACCTATATTTTTAGCAAAAAAACTTATAAAGCTCCATCCTTGGCTTAAATTAACTGTGATTAATGAAGCTGGCCATTGCCTCCACGATGAATTACCTAAACATTTCAATCAAATTGTTCTGAAATGGCTGAGGAACTTAAAAACTTCTAAGTAAAAATATGAAGCACACACTTTCAGTTTTAGTTGAAGATGAGTCTGGAGCATTAAGCAGGATTGCAGGCCTTTTTGCAAGAAGAGGATTTAACATTGATAGCTTGGCTGTCGGCCCTGCAGAATCCAAAGGAATATCAAGATTAACAATGGTCGTTCAAGGGGACGAATCAACACTTCAACAAATGACAAAACAGCTAAACAAATTAATAAATGTTTTAGAAGTTCTTGATTTAACAACATTACCAGCTGTAGAAAGAGAGTTAATGCTCTTGAAGGTTTCAGCATCATCAGAAAACAGAGGAAAAATTTTAGACCTTGTTCAAGTTTTTAGATCAAAAGTTGTAGATGTTTCTGACAATGCGATGACACTTGAAGTCGTTGGAGATCCAGGTAAACTTGTCGCTCTAGAGAACCTATTGAAACAATATGGAATTTTAGAAATTGCCAGGACGGGAAAAGTTGCTCTTAAAAGGGCATCAGGAGTAAACACAGAAATGTTAAAAGCTAAAAAATAATATTTTTATTCAGGAATCGACTCTTTTTGCTTCAATTATAAAATCTTCTTCCTCGATTAAATCAACTATATTCATACCACTAATCACTTTTCCAAAGACAGAATATCTTCCATCTAGTTCTGGTAAAGATTTTAATAATATATAAAACTGAGAACTTCCTGAATTAAGATTTTTAGATCTTGCCATTGATAAATATGATCTCTTATGCTTAAGTTCAATATTATTTATTTGACTAGAATCGTATATTTCTTTCCCGTATATTGGTAAATATTTTGTTCTTAGCTTTATCTCTAAAGGAATATATCTTTTTTTCCCTGTTTTAACGTCTATAAACTTATTTTTATTTTCTTTTAAAATACTTTCTCCACCTCTAATTAGAAAAGGGTAAGGCTTTTTAATAACCCTATTAAAAATAGTGTTATTATAGGCGCCTTTTTCTACGAAATCAAGAAAATTTCCTACAGTTATCGGAGCTGATTGGCCATAAAGCTCTATTTTTATCTTTCCTCTATTTGTAATCAACAAAACATATACATTTGAATTATGGCAGGGAAGTATTGTAGTAGAACATATATTAATATCCTCTTTTTTCTTTAAATTTGAACATCCAGATATAAAAATCGAATTAAGAATTAAAAAGATAAAAACTGGTTGAAGAAATTGATCAGTGAAAGTTTTATTATTTAAAATATTTGTGCTTTTATTATCCTTTTTAAATTCCTTCAAGATTAACCTCTAAAAACCTCGCAATTTCAGCACCTTCATTTTCTAAATCCAATAATGGTTTAGGAGATCCAACTCTAGATATAGGTAAATCCTTTCTACCTTTAATTCTCAAAGATACTCTTCTAAGAGGATTAAAACCTTCTCTTACCTCTAATTTCACAGCTTTAATCTCATCAATTGGAATTTCTATTTCTATATTTTTCAACAAGCCTCTCCTAGACAAAGATAAAACTCCTTTGTTTTTATCAAATCTATTAACGCCAGACCCATAATCGATGCTTATTAGTCTCCAAAAATAAAGAGCTAGTAAAAAAGCCGCTACTCCGTAGAGACCCATAACCAAGCCTTGAGGAACAAAAATTAGCGTTGAAGGGTTTCCAAGTGGTAAAAAGTCTCTTCCAAAATAACTAGAGATTGAAGCCAACAAAAATCCAACACCGCCAATACTAAGCATCGAAGCAACTATGTAGTTCGAAACCTGACGAGAACCTTTAATTTTCTGTTCTAGAACCAAATCAGATAACTCTTTATCTGATTGGCTTAACTTTGATTCAGATGACATAAGCTCATAAAATTGGGAAGCACATCCCTTTCAAAACATTATAGAGACTAAGTTTTTGACATTTAATAAGAAGAAATAAAAAACATTTCTTTTATCTCAATTCAATACAAGGGATTTCATCAAGTTAAAGATTTACCCACAAACCCCGTCATCGTTGTTAAAGTCCTCGACGTATACAAAAGCTCAGCAACGCTCCTCCCATGACGATCGCTGTTGGAAGCGCAACAGAACGAGGTTGGTTTGACGCCCTCGATGACTGGTTAAAGCGCGACCGATTCGTATTTGTTGGTTGGTCTGGACTACTTCTCTTCCCTACGGCTTTCCTAGCTATTGGTGGATGGTTTACAGGTACAACCTTCGTTTCTTCCTGGTACACCCATGGTGTAGCCAGTTCTTATCTTGAGGGATGTAATTTCCTCACTGCCGCTGTAAGTACTCCTGGCGATGCCATGGGTCATAGTCTTCTATTCCTTTGGGGACCAGAAGCTCAGGGCGATTTAACTCGCTGGTTCCAACTTGGTGGCCTATGGAATTTCGTTGCTCTTCACGGCGCATTTAGTCTTATTGGCTTCATGCTTCGTCAATTCGAAATTGCAAGACTAGTTGGTATCCGTCCATATAACGCACTTGCTTTCTCAGCAGTTATTGCAGTATTTACTGCTTGCTTCCTTATTTATCCATTAGGGCAGCATAGTTGGTTTTTCGCTCCTTCATTTGGAGTTGCAGCAATATTCCGTTTCATTCTCTTCATTCAAGGATTTCACAATATTACTCTAAACCCATTCCACATGATGGGAGTAGCTGGAATTCTTGGTGGTGCTCTACTTTGTGCTATTCACGGTGCAACAGTTCAGAACACCCTTTACGAAGATTCAAGTCAGTATTCTGATGGTAAAGCTCAAAGTTCTACCTTCAGAGGTTTCGATCCAGTTCAAGAAGAAGAAACTTACTCATTTATTACTGCTAACCGTTTCTGGAGTCAGATTTTCGGTATTGCTTTCTCAAATAAGCGTTTCCTTCATTTCTTGATGCTCTTTGTGCCAGTAACAGGCATGTGGGCTGCATCTATTGGAATCGTTGGACTAGCTCTAAACCTTCGTGCTTATGACTTCGTTAGCCAAGAAATCAGAGCTGCTGAAGATCCTGAATTCGAAACTTTTTACACTAAAAACATCCTTCTTAATGAAGGTATGCGTGCATGGATGTCTTCTGTAGACCAACCACACGAAAACTTTGTATTCCCTGAGGAGGTACTCCCACGTGGAAACGCCCTTTAATAGTTTACTTAAAGCCCCTAATCAAAGTCTTGAAGAGACTGGTTACGCCTGGTATGTAGGAAATGCAAGGCTAATCAATCTTTCTGGAAGATTATTAGGAGCTCACATTGCTCACGCAGGACTAATTGTGTTCTGGGCTGGCGCGATGATGCTTTTCGAAGTAAGTCATTTCACCATGGATAAACCCATGTGGGAACAGGGCTTAATTTGTATGCCTCATGTAGCCATGTTCGGATATGGCATTGGTCCTGGTGGAGAAGTCACAGACGTTTGGCCATTCTTCATTGCTGGTGTTATTCACCTAGTTGCATCTGGAATTCTTGGCTTTGGAGGTGTTTTTCACTCCCTTGCTGGCCCAGAAAAACTAGAAGAAGATTTCCCATTCTTCTCAACTGACTGGAGAGACAAAAATCAAATGACCAATATTCTTGGTTTTCATTTGGTTGTTCTTGGAGTTGGTGCTCTTCTATGGTCCATTAATTGGATGTACATAGGTGGTGCATACGACACTTGGGCTCCTGGCGGTGGAGAAGTTAGGTTGATCAACCCAACACTCGATCCAAGAATTATTTTTGGATATCTTCTATCTACCCCTTGGGGTGGTGGAGGTTGGATGGTTGGTGTCAACTCAATGGAAGATATTGTCGGAGGACATGTTTATCTGGGTGTGATTGAAATAATTGGCGGTCTTTTCCATATCTTCACTCAGCCCTATGGCTGGGCAAGAAGAGCCTTTATCTGGAACGGTGAAGGACTTCTAAGTTATGCATTAGGTGGAATCTGTGTCGCAAGTTTTGTTGCTTCATGTTTCATCTGGTTCAACAACACAGCTTATCCATCTGAGTTCTACGGTCCAACAAACGCCGAAGCCTCTCAGGCCCAAAGTTTTACATTCCTCGTTCGTGACCAACGCATTGGTGCAAATGTAGGTTCAACAATGGGTCCAACTGGTTTAGGTAAATACCTAATGCGTTCTCCAACTGGTGAAATTATCTTTGGAGGAGAGACTATGCGTTTTTGGGATTTCCGAGGACCATGGCTTGAGCCACTTAGAGGACCAAATGGTCTTAGCCTTGAGAAGATTCAAAATGATATTCAGCCTTGGCAAGTACGCCGTGCTGCTGAATACATGACACATGCTCCTAACGCTTCAATCAACTCTGTTGGTGGAATCATTACCGAGCCTAATGCAGTTAACTTTGTTAATTTGCGCCAATGGCTTGCAGGTGCTCAGTTCTTCCTAGGTTGGTTTACTTTTGTAGGTCACCTTTGGCATGCTGGCCGTGCAAGAGCTGCTGCTGCAGGATTTGAAAAAGGTATCAGTCGTTCACAAGAGCCTGCTCTTTCAATGCCTGATCTAGATTAGATCCCAAAATAAATAAAAAAAGCCCTCTACTAAGAGGGCTTTTTTTATGCTTAAAATATTTATCTGAATTTTTATACCTTTATAAGCAAATCAGATAAGCCGAATTTTTCTAGATTAGTTTTTAACCACGGCAAGCTAAGTCCAATAACGTTGCTAAAACATCCATCTATTTTTTTTATAAATATTCCTCCGTAGCCTTCGATAGCAAACCCTCCAGCGCAATTGTATGGTTCAGCAATTGAAGCATATTTCAGGATTTCCATATTTGATAAACTCATAAATTCAATTTTGGTGCTAACAACTCCTTCACAGCATTTATTCAATGAAATACTTTTCATATCTGATTTGAAATTATCTAGTGAAATCAAACAATGTCCTGTATGCAAAAATCCAGATTTTCCAGACATCCTTTTCCATCTAGATATCAATTGCTCTTTATTAATTGGCTTTTCGAAAATTTCCTCTTCAAACTCAAACAATGAATCACAGCCTAATAAAGCTTTAAAAGTATTTAAGGCTTTATTTTTCTTGATCAACTTTTTTAATGCACTTTCAGCCTTGCATTTAGCTAATAATTTAACCTTTAAGATTGGATCTGATTCTTGAAGCTGTGTCTCATCAAAATCACTTACAATAACTTTGTGTTTCAAAGCTATTTGATCAAGTAATTTTTGACGTGCTTTGGATGCAGAGGCAAGCACAAACATAGAAAACTAAATTTTTTAATCATTATTAGTATCATTATTGATCTTCTATTAAAAATAAATCCATTTAATTAAATGTTGCTGATTGACCAAAAAATCTTTAGAAGAGCAAAAAAAGGGATAAAAAACTGTCCCTTTAACTCTTTTCTTTTTCAAAGTCTTCAAAAAGAGAGCCTCTGTGCCCAAAATGTTTTTGAGAATAAATCAAAATATTTGAACCAAAAATTTATGTTTATCAAGAGTTCTTCATTCATAGAAAATGAATTTCTTAAATTAATTAAAATAGGGGTTTTAAGAAGAGAAGTTGATGGCCAAGGTCTTACATCAAAAGTTCGTATTACGCCAATAGGCAGAAAAGTCCTAGAGGTCGATTCTGATTTATTTACTAAAAAAATATCACTTATAAAAAAATTAATTACATGCATAAAATACCAATTATCACAAAGATGACTATAGAAATAAAACACACTCCTTTAATGGTCTTAGGAACATCAAGCGGTGCGGGTAAATCTCTCATAGCCACTGCTATTTGTCGATATTTAAAAAGGAAAGGGGAACAGCCAATACCTTTTAAGGGGCAAAATATGAGTAATAACGCTTGGGTTGATATGAAGGGAAGAGAAATGGCATATTCTCAAGCCCTTCAATCTTGGTCTGCAGGATTAGAGCCATGTGCTGAAATGAATCCTGTACTTCTAAAACCAAAGGGGGACTGTACAAGTGAAGTCATTCACCTAGGCAAAAGCGTCGGCACTTCTAAAGCCATAAATTATTACGAAGACTGGTTCGATCAAGGGTGGGAAGCTATCAAAAAAGGCCTAGCAATATTATTAAAAAAAGACGGAAGAATGATTCTTGAGGGAGCTGGAAGTCCCGTAGAGGTGAATTTGCAACATAAAGATCTTACAAATTTGAAATTAGCAAAATTTTTAAATGCAAATTGCATTTTAGTTGCAGATATTGAAAGAGGAGGAGTTTTTGCTCAAATTATTGGAACAATTGCATTGATGAAACCTGATGAGAAAAGATTAATTAAAGGAATAATTATTAATAGGTTCAGAGGCGATAAAACCTTATTTGAATCAGGAGTTACATGGATAGAGAAAGAAACAGGAATACCAGTTTTAGGAATATTACCTTGGCTAAAAGAAATATTTCCACCTGAAGATTCCCTTGACCTACTTGAAAGGAAACAAATAAATAAAAGTGCAGAAATAGAAATAGCAATCATAAAATTACCCAGAATTAGCAATTTTTCTGATCTAGACCCTTTCTTTAGTGATTCAAGTATTCAAATGCGATGGGTAGAACCTGGCCAAGAGCTTGGGGAACCAGATGTATTAATAATTCCTGGAAGCAAACAAACCATCAAAGATTTAAAGATTTTAAATAAAAGTGGCTTGAGCAATCAAATAAAAGATTATGCCAAAAATGGGGGAAATGTTTTTGGCATATGTGGAGGATTACAAATGCTAGGAAAATCATTAGAAGACCCACATCAGCAGGAAAGTATTAATGAACTAAGTTCATTTTTAAATATTGGAATGAACATTCTTCCTATAAAAACAACTTTTGGAGAAATAAAGCACACCTCGCAAAGAAAAGAAAGAGTTTCATGGCCAAATTCACAGCATATAAAAGGATTTGAGATGCATTACGGGGAAAGTTATTTGATCAATAATAAAGATTCCTATATTATTTCTCTATTTAAAAACAGTAATTTAGGGTGGGTAATTGAAAAAGAAGATAAAAGCTTTATTGGAGGAACTTATTTACATGGAATTTTTGAAAACGATGAATGGCGCATGCAATGGATAAATAAAATCAGACAGAACAAAGGATTAAAGAAAGTAAATGCTCACGAAGAAAAGAATCATGATAAAAGAGAGAAGTTATTAGATTTACTAACTGACGCATTCGAAGAAAATATAAATATGAATCTCCTGATTAAATAATTTGAATAATGAAAACTGTAAAAATAAATTGGCCTAATAAGAAATCAAGCAATTGCACTCCAGGCGCTGAATGGTTGAAAGCTGCATATGACGCAAATATCGAGATTCCTACTGGTTGCCTTGGAGGCAGCTGCGGTGCATGCGAAATAGAAGTAGATGGAGAAGTCATTCGTGCTTGCATCGCCTCAGTACCGAATAAAAAAGAACTTACTGTTGAATTCTTTAGTGATCCTTATTGGTGATAATAAGTAATAAAGTTATTTGATAATTAATAATATTTCTCTGCTCTTCGAATGGCTTTGATAGACCCTTTATAGTCTCCGCTTTTGTACTTTGATTTACTTATTAACTCCAATTTCTTTATAATTTCCTCTTTTCTTTTCTTACTTATTACTTTTTTATAATCTGCAATTAAATCATATTTACTTTTTCGTATTTTTGAAACTTGAATCAATGCAAAATATTTAGGTTCAAGATCTTTTTTTATAAAAGTGCCTAGTAAAATATTTCTATAATCAATTTTGATATTATTATATTCCTGAGATTTATCAGTTTCTAATTTTTTTATATTTATTGCTTTTATTTTATCCTCTATTGCGCCTTTATAATCTCCATTTTTATACCTAGAATTACTTCTCCCACTAAATGAAATATCTTTAGACCTTTGATTGATAATATCTAATTTGGCTTCTAAATAAATTGACTTCGAGAAGTCATCTATAGCAGAAAGATTATCTCCCAATTTATCATTCAAAAAGCCACAAATTAAATAGGCTAAAGCAATATCATCTTGATTCTCAAAACAATTAATACCGTTTCTCATAGATTTAATAGCACTCTCATAATCATCTAAATAAACAAATTTAATTGCTTCATCGTAAAAAGATGAAGACTCATCGATGTTTTTCAAATCATTTTTTTCTCTTATTTATTTTAAACACATTGAAGACAATCAGTTTAAAAGTTTTAAGAACTTATGTAAGCGGAAAGCAGCTTTTAATCAATACGGAGAAGCAGTACTTCAACTTGCACACTGTAGAACAAGCATAAACAAGTGTAAGTAGGTGATTTAGAAGAATCGGAGATTTTCCGCCAACAGTTCCGCCAACATTAGGAATTAATCTTCCCATACATAATAATAGTCCAGATTTTTTTTGAATAGATCTATAAAGCGAGATCGAATTAGGTGCGTTATGGATTAAGAAGAAGGTACTTTTTTATATATACGTTACTGTCACCAGTTATAAGCGACCCTAATTAACTCCTGTAAATACTTTTCAGTTTTAACCTGTACTTCTTGGCAAGTTCCTCAAGCAAACCCCAGATGTAGCTTGTCTAATTTTGGATGTTGAATCTTGTCTTTAATTAATAGTTGTATCCGAGATCTTGTTGGATTTCCTGAAAACCATAGATATGAATGCTTTCTCCTGGAATCGAGATTGTTTTAATTCGACCGTTCTAAATTCTTGTTGGATTTTTGCCCTGATTTCGACTTTTTGTTCCTATGTCTTCCCTGATCTGCCCTCCTTAACACAAATCGACTGACACCCTCTCCGTACCAAAATGTCTCTAAAAGGTAGTTATAGAATTGGATTTTCCCCTTTGGATTTTTAAAGTCTAATTCCTTTTTCTTTTTATTGTTTTTTGCATCCAGAATTATCAATTCCCCAAGGTAATTTGGTTTTGCAAAGTATTGCTTTTTTTTAATTATTCCTTTCATATACTCTATTTCTAAATCTGCCCCAGATAAATCTACATTTATTAAGAGAGCATTCAGAACAATTCCGAGTGAGTTGGAGCTTTTCTTGATTTTTTTCTGACCCAATAACTTCACCAGATATTAAAATTGATATTCCTAGAAATAAAAAATGTTTTTTAACCCTTAATCGAATCTCACCCCTCTCCGTATCTTTTACGTGTCGGGTATTATCAAGACTCGTCATAAATAATAGAAATTTTTCTATGACAGGGTTTTAGACCTTTTTGCTTATCCAGAGGTATTCAGGATAAGTCATTAAATCTTTGTAGGTAGTCGGGATATTTCTTTAAAAACACCTATTTCTTTGTCATAGTTGTTCATGACTAGTCTCTATAATATGAGTCGACGGACACCTCTCTGCATTTTTTGTGTTCCCAGGTGATCACATATATGCCCAAGTCGTTCGTTATCAGATCAGGACA
>QCFJ01000015.1 GCA_003280265.1 Prochlorococcus sp. AG-363-G03
AGCAGGTCAAATGCCTGTTGTTCTTGCAAATAAATTTGGCGGTGTCATATTCCATGAAGCTTGTGGTCATCTCCTTGAAACGACTCAGCTTGAGAGAGGTACATCACCTTTTCATGACTCAATAAACAAACTAATTGCTCACGAGGCTGTAAGTGCTGTAGATGAAGGACTTTCAAATCATGCTTTTGGTTCAATATCTATGGATGATGAAGGCATGGAACCTCAAAATACATTACTAATTGAAAATGGAATATTAAAACAATTTCTTTCTGATAGAGCAGGTTCTCTAAGGACTGGTCATCCTAGAACTGGTAGTGGCCGTAGACAAAATTTTTCGTTTGCTGCTGCAAGTCGTATGAGAAATACTTACATTAAAGAAGGTAATTATTCTCCTGAAGAACTAATTAAAAGTATTGATAATGGCCTTTACTGTAAGTCTATGGGTGGAGGTAGTGTTGGTCCAACTGGTCAATTCAACTTCTCAGTTGAGGAAGGTTATTTAATAAAGGATGGAAAACTTGACCAACCTGTTAAAGGCGCCACTTTAATTGGTGAGGCAAAAGAGATACTTCCAAGAATTTCAATGTGTGCTAATGATCTTGATCTTGCAGCAGGTTTTTGTGGATCGGTAAGCGGAAGTGTCAACGTTACTGTAGGCCAACCTCATATAAAAGTAGATTCAATAACAGTGGGAGGGCGCTAAAATGACTGAAGCATTTATCAATCAACAAGGATCTGAATTAGACCCTCAACTACTAAATAAAATTTTAAAACAATATATTCAAGACACAGTAATAGAAAAATGGGATTTGGGAGCATCATCAAGTAGAGATATTTCTGTGCAAGTTCAACAAGGTAATGCAAAACAGCTAAAAGGCTCTCAAAGAAACTCAATGACATTGAGAGTATGGAATAAAAATAATCAAGTTGGTATTACAAGCACTTCTGACTTGACAAGTGAAGGCATAAAAAAAGCAATGACAGGTGCTATTGAAGCTAGCCTTTTTGGTAACGAAAAAGAATCACCAGAATTCTCTCCATTAGCAAAAACAGAATTAAATAAAATTGAACAAAAAGTTTCCAATTCTCATTCAATTGACCAATTACTTAATATCCTTAAAAATGCAGAAAAACAATTAATTGAAACTCATAAATCAATAGATTCTGTTCCATATAATGGATTAAATGAAACTTATATGGAAAGAATATATATAAATAGTGAGGGTGCTAGTAGGCATATGAAACTAACACAATCTTCTATTTATTTATATGCAAAGGCCGAGGAGGAAAATAAAAAGCCAAGAAGTGCGGGTGGTATTAGAATTAATTCTAATTTAGAAGAACTTGATATAGAATCTTGTATTTTTGAAACATCAGAAAAGTTAATTAGTCATTTGAAATATAAACCTATAGTGACGAATAAGTATCTGATTTGTTTCACTCCTGATGCCTTTCTTCAATTAATCAGTGCGTTTAGTTCAATGTTTAATGCAAGATCAATTATTGATGGACTTAGTTTAATGCGTGAAGATTCAATAGGTAATAAAATTTCCGTTTCTAATTTAAATATAAGCGACGAGGGCCTTCATCCTGAAAATGTAGGAGCATTTAGCTTTGATGGCGAAGGAACTCCCACACAAAACATTAACTTAGTAACTGATGGTGTACTAACTAATTTACTTCATTCAGAAGCAACAGCAAGAAAATTTGGTGTTAAACCTACAGGTCATGCGGGATTAGGAGCTAAGGTATCAGTTTCTCCAGATTGGCTAGTTGTAAGCAAAAGTCAATATCCAATTGATAAAGATGAAAGTCTAAGTGTTAAAAATACACTCAAAGAATATGTATTAATTGATGAACTATCGGCGATACATTCTGGAGTAAAAGCTAGTCAAGGTTCATTCTCACTGCCTTTTGATGGTTGGCTTGTTAATGATGGTAAGAAGACATCCATTGAAGCTGCAACTATTGCAGGTGATATCTTAAAAGTTCTAGAGAGCATTGTGAAAATTGAAAATGAACAGATCGTTACCCATCAAGGGATCAGCCCCCATGTTTGGGTTGAAAACATGTCAATAACCGGAGAAGCGTGAAGATAGTTTTTTGGGGAACACCTAAATATGCTGCCGAAAATTTAATAAATATAATAAATGCTGGATACGAAGTAATTGCTGTAGTTACACAACCAGATAGAAAGCGTGGTCGCGGAAAAAAATTAACACCCTCTCCAGTAAAACAAACAGCTATAGATTTAGGTATACGTGTCCTGTCAACACCATCCATAAGAAAAGATCAAAATACAAGGGAAATACTCATAGGTTTGAAAGCTGATATTTATATTGTTGTAGCTTTTGGTCAGATTCTTCCAAAAGAAATTTTAGATATTCCTAAACTTGGATGTTGGAATAGTCACGCCTCCTTATTACCTTTGTGGAGAGGGGCAGCTCCAATTCAGTGGAGTATTCTAAATGATGATAAAAAGACAGGTATATGTATTATGTTGATGGAAGAGGGGTTAGATACAGGTCCTGTTGTCGAACAACAGGTCACTGTTATAAATGATTTAGATAATCTTGAAATACTTACTAATAAACTATCCGATATTTCATCAAATTTGTTAGTAAAATTTTTAAGAAGGCTAACTCTATTAAATTGTTTAAACAAATCAATAATTCTAGAAGAATTAAACCCTATTGATCAATCACAATTAAATGTAAATCCTACTTATGCAAGACAAATTGAAAAAGAAGATTATTTAATTGATTGGAATCAAAAAGCTAGAACAATCATAAAGAAGATTCATGGATTATATCCTAACGCTTACACTCTACACAATGGTAAAAGAATAAAAATATTAAGTGCAAACGATGTTTTTCATAATGAAAAAAAGTTTGATTTTAACAAAATAGATCATGAATATATGGAAAATAATATACCTGGAGAAATTATTATGATAGACAAAAAAAATGGACTAAAGGTAATGTCTAAAGATTATGCAATCCAAGTAACTTATGCGCAACTGGAAGGGAAGAGGGCTACAGATAGCTACACTTTATCAATTCAGGCTGATTTAAGAGTTAAACATATATTAGGAAATTAATCATTTTCGATTTTAATTATTTTTTTTGGAAAAACCCCAAAGAAAAAGGCATAACATCACTAAAAAGAATAAATATTCAGGTATGACTAATTTGTATAAAATCAATTGAATAATTAACTTTAATCCAATAATACCAACTGCAATATAACCAGCTTTTTCTAAATTAATATATATCTCTAGCAACTTTATGAACAATCCTGAAGTAAAACGAAGTGCTATAACTCCAATAATTGCTCCAGTAATAACCAATAGAAATTGATCGCTTATTGCTACAGCTGCCGTAATACTGTCTATAGAAAATGCCAAATCTGTTGCAGCCAATAAAAGTATAATCCTAAATAATGAACTTAATGATTTGCGATTATTATCTATTTCATTACTAATTGACGAATTATTATTTATAGTAATAAATTTCGATAATGATAGTGATATTAAATATATACCACCTATTAACTTAACTGGCCAAAAATTTAAAAAGAATTGTGCAGTTAGAATTACAAGTATTCTCAATAATAAAGCGATAAAGATACCGATATTCAATGCTTTTTTTTGAAGTTCAATATTATTTAAATTCTTAGTTATGGAAGCTAGAGCCACTGCATTATCAGCAGAAAGCACAAGTTCTAATGAGATTATAATTGGCAAAAGGGGTGCTAGTTCAACCCATCTATCGATACCATCAAGTAAGGGAGTTAAGGATCTAAGAGATGCTGAATCCATTAAATTACAAAAAAAGAGCTATTAGCACTGTCTGTTTGGTATATGTTAACTCTAATGTTTCTAATTAGTGCTATTTCAAGAAGGTCATGAGAATTGAATCGAAACTATGTCACGTATCTGAGAATAAAGCCATTGTTAAAGTAACTGGTTGGATCAATGACCAAAATCTAGGAAGTGCACTGGCTGAGGGCTTATCAGTAGAGGATGCAGAAGACAAAGCAATCTCTAGGCTTCATAAGAGGTTAAATACAAAGTCAACTAATGAGCCAGGATTAAAGAGTATCAATGAAGATCTAATTAGCACTCCATTGAGAGTAGAATTGCAGAATAATAAAAAAATTGAAAAAATTAATATCTCACAAGAACCAAGTGATTGGAGTGATGAACTAACAGCGATAGATGCTGAAATTGTACGATTAAAATGGTCTAGAGATGATGAAATTAATTTTCTAGAGAAAACCTTTGGTTATAACAATCGGAGCAAAATAACCAATTATAATGATATTGTAAAGTATCTAAATCTATTAAAAAAGTTAGATAAACACAAACATTCTAAATTTGTTGCAGGAAATATAAATTCTTTAATAATAGAATCTGACAATATACTTCGAGATTTGTCATGGGATCATATACAGGGAAGAGAATATTTACTAAGGGAATTTAATGTTTCAACTAGAAAAGAATTAAATGAAGATCAATTATTATCATTTGTCGAAAAGCTAAAAACAATTAGAAACCAATATCAAAATCATTAGACCTTCTCAACACGACAGATAAAATGTTAAGGTGATCAATAAGAAATATGTAAAAGAGAAATAGTGTCTTTAGAGTCAATTACTAGTTTT
Source organism: Prochlorococcus sp. AG-363-G03 (assembly GCA_003280265.1). Lineage (GTDB taxonomy): Bacteria > Cyanobacteriota > Cyanobacteriia > PCC-6307 > Cyanobiaceae > Prochlorococcus_B. Next base: position 4,666 of record QCFJ01000015.1, read on the forward strand.
TTAGAAAGTCATCAATTAACAAATGAGTTAATTGAACGATCAAATAGAAAAGAAAGATTAATATTAACGGGAGCCTCGAGAACAGCAAAAGCCTTAATCACTAGTTCTCTTGCAAAAAAAGAGACAAAAGTATTATTAGTAATTGTACCAACTTTAGAAGACGCAACTAGATGGTACCCATTAGTTAAAGATTGTGGCTGGAATAAAACATGCTTATATCCGACGAGTGAAGCTTCTCCATATGATTCTATTCAAGTAACATCAGAGATAATATGGGGTCAATTACAAGTTATTAGCGATATATTTGAGTTAAAAGATCATGAGAGTATCGCAATAATCGCGACAGAAAGATCGTTACAACCACATCTTCCTCCATATGAATATCTTAAATCTATGTGTATTAAATTAAGGATAGGAGATGAAATAAATCTAAGTAATTTATCTACTAGACTAAGCGAATCTGGATATATTAAGACTAATAATATTGATCAAGAAGGAACTTGGACAAGACGTGGAGATATAATTGATATTTATCCAGTTAGTAGTGAATTACCAATTAGATTGGAGTTGTTTGGTGATCATTTAGAAAAGATTAAAGAATTTGACCCAATAACACAAAGATCATTAGATAAAATAAATAATATTTGTATTACACCGAGAGGTTTTGATCCACTAATTATTAATAAACTTATTTCTATAGATGATAAGGATATATCAACACTTTTTCAAGATGACGAGTATTCTGAGTTAGTCAATTCAAATAAATTACCTTCTGCAAGAAAATATCTAGGTGTAGCATTTGACAATCCATCATCATTACTAGATTACATAGATAAAAGTCCATTTATTATTGTTGAAGAAAGGCTGCAATGTTTATCTCATGGAAATGCCTGGATTAAAATAGTTGAAGATAGTTATAATGAAGAAGTTAACGGTTTAGAAAGTTTAAAAACAATAAATAATATATTTAAACCTAACCTTCATAACAATCTTAATCAAATATTTGATTCTCTGAATAATTATAAAGGAATTGATATAACAGACTTAGAAGATACTAAAACTAAAACAAATGTATTTAATATTTCAAGTAAAACACATCAATGGTTACCAAATCAATATGGAAAAATAAGTTTATCATTAAATGATTTCATTAAAAATAAATATTCAGTTTGGATAATCTCAGCACAACCAAGTCGTGCAGTTTCTCTTCTAGAGGAACATGAATGTATTTCAAAATTTATACCTAATAATAATGATATTAATGGTATTAAAAGCATTTTAAAAGACAATATACCGGTAGCAATTAAAAATAATAATGAAGGTGAAATAGAGGGATTTTATCTACCAGCATGGAAAGTAGCTTTATTAACCGATAAAGAATTTTTTGGTCAGAATAATTTTTCAAGTACAGGATATGTACGAAGAAGGAAACAATCCCAAAGTAAAAAAATTGATCCGAATAAGATGAAGCCTGGTGATTATGTCGTTCATAGAAACCATGGTATAGGCTTATTTCAAAACATACAGAAGTTAAGCATTAATGGTGAGTCTAGAGATTACTTGGTAATAAAATATATGGATGGAAAATTAAGTGTAGCAGCTGATCAACTTGGTAGTTTAGGTAGGTATAGAAATTCAAATTCAAAGACTCCTACTATAAGTAAACTAGGTGGTGCAAATTGGAATAAAATTAAGGAAAAAGCAAAGAAATCTGTAAAAAAAATTGCACTTGACTTAATTAAGTTATATGCAGAAAGAAGTAAAGAAAAAGGGTTCAAGTTTCCTAAAGATGGTCCTTGGCAAAGTGAATTAGAGGATTCATTCCCATACGCTTTAACGCCAGACCAGGTAAAAGCAACTGCTCAAGTAAAAGCTGACATGGAAGCTGAAAAGCCAATGGATAGATTAGTCTGTGGAGATGTTGGGTTTGGTAAGACAGAGGTAGCAATAAGAGCAATATTTAAAGCTATTACTTCAGGTAAACAAATAGCTTTGTTAGCACCTACAACTATATTATCTCAACAACATTGGAGAACTATATCTGATCGATTTGCACCTTATCCAATAAGAGTTTCATTATTAAATAGATTTAAAACTATTACTGAAAGAAAGCAAATAATAAATGGATTAAAAAATGGACAAATTGATGCTGTGGTTGGGACACATCAGCTCTTAAATAAAAAATTAGTTTATAAAAACCTGGGTCTTCTAGTTATCGATGAAGAACAAAGATTCGGTGTTAATCATAAGGAAAAAATCAAGGAGTTAAAAAAAAGTGTTGATGTATTAACTTTATCTGCAACTCCAATACCACGAACGCTTTATATGAGTCTTTCTGGTGTACGTGAAATGAGTTTAATTACAACACCACCACCATTACGGAGACCAATTAAAACTCATTTAGTACCACTCGATAATGAAATAATTAGAAGCGCAATTTCACAAGAGATTGATAGAGGTGGTCAGATATTTTATATAGTTCCTCGAATAAAAGGGATAGATGATGTAGCAGAAAAATTAAAAATAATGATTCCAAATGTGAAATTATTGATAGCTCACGGTCAAATGGAAGAAGGAGCATTAGAGAATTCAATGCTGGCTTTTAATGCTGGAGAGGCTGATATTTTGCTTTGTACAACAATTGTTGAAAGTGGATTGGATATTCCTAGAGTTAATACTATTTTGATTGAGGATTCACATAAATTTGGCCTATCACAACTTTATCAATTAAGAGGTAGAGTAGGTCGAAGTGGTATACAAGCACACGCATGGTTGTTTTACCCAAGCAATGAAAAATTAAATGAAACGTCAAGACAACGCTTAAAGGCCATAAAAGAATTTAGTGATTTAGGAAGCGGTTATCAGTTAGCAATGAGGGATATGGAAATAAGAGGCGTTGGAAATATTTTAGGTATTGAGCAAAGTGGGCAAATGGAAACGATAGGTTTCGATTTGTATATGGAATTATTGCAAGAAACAATCGCCGAAATACAAGGACAAGATATCCCTACAGTTGACGATACACAAATTGATTTACCTGTTACAGCTTTTATCCCTGGTGATTGGATAACAGATCCAGACGAAAAAATAAACGCTTATAGGTTAGCTACACAGTGTGAAAACAATGAGGCCTTACTTCAATTTGCTAGCAATTTGATTGATAGATATGGTCCATTACCAAAGGCTGTTGAATCATTAATAGAAGTTATGAAGTTAAAAATAATCGCCAAAAAGTGTGGTTTTTCCAGAATTAAGTTGTCTAAACCAAATCTTGAGCTTGAAACAATGATGGATGAACCAGCTTTTAAGGTGCTTAGGAATGGATTAGCTAGTCATCTTCACGGAAGATTTATCTATAAAAAAGGTGATAGGTACTCAACTGTGACTATAAGAGGTCTAGGTGTATTGGATAGTGACAAACTTCTGGACCAATTGATTGAATGGCTAAAATTAATGAACTCACAAATAAATAGTTAATAAATCATTTAATCAATACTAAATTATTATGCATGACAATCTTTCAATTGGTTGATAAAAACGCTTTCAAATGAAAATATTGCTATAGTCACCAAAATTTGAGTATTTGTACCTTGGGTGAAGTAATAGATATTAGTACTAACCAATACGGACTTAGTTTTTTTAGCGGAATGATTAGTCTTATTGCTATTGGAATATATACGCTTTTAACCGTAGACACAGGGAATGATGACGATGATTCCGACTCAGGAAGTGGTGGATTAATGCAACCAGTGAATTAGTGAAAATTCAACTAGATATCAGTTTTGAAAGTTTTTCTCTAAATTCACCTTTAGGAATTCCACCCTTTAGCTCACCAATGATTTCGAATTCCCCCTCAGGATCATTAACTAGCAAATAAGTTGGCCATCCCATACCTTCTTTTGTAGGATATTGCTTTAATAATATTGGCCTATATTTTCTGTAAACCACTGTATCTTGTAGTTTTACGCTAATAAATTCAATACCAAATTCATTTGCAACTTTAGAATCAAAGAAACTCATCCTGTGACAGGTTCCGCAATCTTCAGAACTAAATTTAATTAGGGAAAAGGGCATAACAATCTTTATTGCGATCTAATACTAAATATACATATAAATTACAACTAGTTCAGTTATTAGTCTTATTGTTTCTTGCAATAATAGAAAAAAAAGGATCACCTTCTGCTGAAAAAAACCCAAACAGCTTATTTTCATGGGTTCTTTCATTGTATATCTTATCGATTCTCCAACCGTTATCAATAAGAACACTCTTTATGTATTCAATCCTATTTTCCTCAGAAGAATATGTCCAGATATTTGGAGCTTTGGACCAGAAAGCACGATTGGTAAATGATATTATCAATAATGAATCAGATTTAATGATCCTTGATAGTTCTAATGAAACTTTTTCAGGATATTGAAGATACTGCCAACCCGCAACTATTAATCCAGCATCAATAGATGAATCTTCGATTGGCATATTTTGTGATTTATTTAAATTTTGTACCCAGAACTTATCAAGTCGATTATTTGAACGTAATTCATCTTCATTCATTCCATGACCAATTACTTTTTTATATCTCATTTCTAAGGGTAAATGACTAACCCAACTACTCATTAAATCTAAAACTACGTGATGACTAAGAAGATATTCTGAGTAGATGCTTGTAAGTCTAGTTCTAAATGAATTGCTAAGGTGATAAACATATCTAGCTTGTTGATAAAAGATTTGATCATCATTTTTATCAATTTTCTCTCTATCATTAAGCGAAAGCTTCATTAATCTTATTTTTTTATCTTAGCTAATTTTACTATATCGGAGAATATTTACATTCTATCGAATATTTATAAAATAAGGATTAATAAAAAGATCTAAATAATAATTAATTAATAAAATAAATTTAATTTATTTAATATTGAAGGAGAGTAAAAAGGCAAATAAGGGATACTTAGGAATAAAATGTAAATGTTTTACTCATTTTGCTTGAATAAGGATTGAGAGTTTTTAGTTGTTTCTATTATCTCATACTTATCATTTGTTGGGACAAATACTAATATAGAACCGGAAAATAGGAATATAATGATTGAAAATAGAAAATTGATATTTTTATTAGAATTTGATAAGTTTTTAACAATATATTTTTTGCTAAAGGGCAATTCTTCATTTATATCCCATTGAATATTAAATCTAGAATCGAATCTTAAAAGATCAAGGCATCTTGTTAGGTCAGATAATTCCGAGTCATCTAAAATAATCTCTAAAGGATTTACTCCTTCCTTTGTACTATTAAGTAGTAATTTATGACTCAAACCGAAGGGACATATTGTGATAATTTTTTTGTTAGATACAAATGTTTTTCTAATACCAGATATATAGGATCTTGAATATAGAAATATTACTTGCATTAAGTTTTCAAGATGTTCCTTCTCTCCCTCAAGTAAAGGTGATCCTATGATTTTCAATGTCCATGAAGATACAATTCCGATTGTATTTTCCGAATCACCATTTGATACATCGGGCATCCCCGAAATTATTAGGGATGACGAGTTTTGATCGAATCTATAAGATAAATTAATCATTAATAAATTCTATGATTGATAATACAATGAGGCTTTCAAACGATTAGCTCCTCCTTTTCCACAGGACAATGAGAGTATGACCAACAACTCTCGGAAAAGGTCATTTTTATCATCACTTAACAATGAAGCAATATAGCTACGTTTAACATTCATCCTTTCACGAATAAGTGACTTAAGACGTGTATTAAATAAAGACCATCGCTCTTGATTAAGTATTATTGGCTCTTTTGAAGAAAGTAATTGCCTAATAAGGGGGTAGAGATTTTCTGCCATAGAAGAAATAAGTTCGACAAGGGAATCAATTTGATCAGAAGATAGAGATGAAAATGTATATGTATTCCTCAGAGGATTGGAACATCTCATTTTCCAAAACTGAACTCTATTCGAGAAATCATCTGACAATCCAATATTTTTGGCCTTAAGTAAAAGGGAATCAGTTGCATTGATTTGAAGTGTCTCAATAACCAAAATCAAAAAATCAACTTTTCTTGAAGCATCGCTTGCGAGTACGCAATTAAAAAAAGGGTCACCGATAGTTTTATCTTTATGCTTTGAGCCATTATTGACCAGCGTAGAATCTAATTTGGATTTTTTCATACCTTAAATAATGACAGGAGATTGTTGATTGGCTAGCTTTGTTGTTAGTTTTAAAAAATCGCACACCAATAATTCAAAAAAATGCACAAGTTGAAAGAAAATATAAATGAAATAAATGATTTCCAAAAGAAGGAAAAGTCTTAAAGATATAAACTCCATATATATACTTCCAATGATATGGTATAAATTAATTTTGCCTTTACAAAAGCTAATATCCTCTATTAAGCCAGATTTTATAGCTGACATAGAATCTAGAGGATTTTTTTCACGATCTGCTTTAGCTTTTCAAGAGAAGGTTGGATTTATTCCTATAAGCAAAGCTAATAAGCTACCAGGTAAGGTATTGATTGCTAATTATAAGTTTGAGTATGGTGAAGATAGATTAGAAATCCCGATGAATTCATTTGAAAAAGATAGTAAAATTATTGTAATCAATTATTTATTTGCGACAGTACGAACTGCAAATGCAGCAGGTAAATTGATAAGAAAAGCTAGAAGTGAATTCATTGGATATTCCTTCTTGCTGAAATTAGTTAACTGAGAGGTAGTGTTAATTTAGATTCTAATTTGCTAGTAAAATATAATCAGGTATTAATTATTGTTTAACCACAAAAGGATCAACTTAAGTTGAGATATTGTGATTAAACCATAACTCCACATAACAATAGGTAGGGGAGCATTATTAATAGAAGATCTTTTCACTCCTAGTTCCAATGCAGTCTTACTTATCCCAAGTTTATCAACTATAAAGTTGCAAAGCTCATCAGAAGCTGGATTTATCTCATTGTTAATATTATTCATTTTATATTAGGTAAATCATAATCCATTTGTCATTAAATTAAGTACTTGCTTTCTGATTATACTTGATTTTCTTAAAATCAAAAAAATTAATGTTCTTACTATAAAAAAAATATTTACATTACTTCTTGAATATCTCACTAAGCTATCTGTTAAAATTGAAATTAAGAATACATCAAGAAACCTAGAAATTGAGTATAAAAAAGGAATAAAAGTATAATTATTTTTAAAAAAAGGTATCGAAACTATATCTGAAAGACATTTAACATCTCTCCAACATAGATTTAATCCTTGGCCACCTACAGGGTGGACTTTGTGAGCAGATTCTCCAACATAAATATATTTACCTGAGAAAAATGAATAGTTAAAAACAAACTTTATGGGAAAATAAGTTGGCTCGTCAATTATTGTGTCTGGCTCAATACCATAAGGAAGGATTGTAGATATATAATCTAAAAATAATGATTTGGATAAACTCTTATTAAGTGTAGCTTTTGCTATTGATTGACTACATATGATTTGAAATAAATCCCCTCCAAGAGGTAAAACAGCAAATGGGCCTTCAGAGTTTAATATTTCGAATGCTTCATTAGATTTAGCACCTCTTAACAAAACCCTAGCAGTAATACAAATTTGATCATAATTAAGATTAAAGGATGGAGTTTTAAACTTTTTTTTAATAGCTGAATTTGATCCATCTGCTGCAACAATTAAGTCGTAATTATTTGTATTAGGTATAACAGATGTAGGGATTTTATTAATCTTATCAATTTTTGAGATAAATTCTAATATTGATAACATCAAAATTTTGTGTTCAGCAATCCACCCTACCGCTGAATATTTCTGATTAAATATATCTAAATCATTTACTAGAAATTGGACCTTTTTATTTAATTCATAATCAATAACATTTAGATATTGAAAAGGGACTAGATGAGATTGCAAATGACTCCATATTCCAAGACTTAATAGTATTTTTCTAGAGGAATGTGTTATGGCGTATGTTCTGTCTCTATTTACAAGTTCATCATCAGACAATCTTTCATAAAGATCAACTCTACAGCCAGCATTTGCTAATGATATTGCTGCTAGTGATCCAGTTAATCCGGAACCTACAATTGCTATATTCATAGTTTTTATTATATCAGTTATTACAATTTAAAATTAGTTGAAGATTCTCATATTTACAAATTCCTCAAATGCAGGTCTTAGAAGAAATGGATAAGTACCAACCCATAAATTAATTTCTGGGCACCAGGCATCACTTATTGCTTGAATCCTATCGAAGTCTTTTCTATTACTAAAAACTACGCAGTTAATTCTCATTCCTTTAGTAAGTATATTGAACTTATTTTGTAATGGAAAACTTATATTTCCTATAAATCCATCTTCATCCTCTATATCCAAAACAACCCATTTTCTTTTTTTCTTTAACACCTCTAACCTTCCATCTTTATTTGCTTGTTCTTGTTGTTTTTCGACCCTATCTTCTACATAAACATCAGAAATATAACCATCAACTAATGCTGAGAATGAGAAACTTTTAAACTTAGAATTTTTTCTACTAGCTTCAACTATTGGTCCCCACAATATATATAAAAGAAAGACAACACCTAGTACCAACCATAATGAGTAAAACTGACTTGTTACTTGACTTTGGCTAATTAGCAACGTAATTACACCACCAATGGCGGAAATCATTATCCGTTGAAAAATTTTCTGGGGATTACCCAACGCTGAATTAAATTGTTTCCCTGTTGCTACAGAGGGAATCAATTTATTTATTTCACTTTGCTTAATCGGAAATAACATTTGTATTAATAACTAAAGGATTTTTTCTAGTCCATAAACTAATTTATTGAATGATCTGACTTTTTTTACTACTAATAGTACTCCTGGCATGTAAGCAGATCGATCAATAGTATTGTGAGCTAACTCATATGTCTCGCCATTGGAACCAAACATGACTTGTTGATGAGCAACAAGTCCAGGTAATCGAACCGAGTGAAGTCTCAAACCACTAGGACGGGATCCGCCTCGAGAACCTTCGAGAGATTCTTCTTCATGTACCAAAGATTTATTAAATGTTGATCGTTGCTCCTCTATCAATTCAGCTGTTTTTATACAGGTTCCGCTTGGAGCATCAGCTTTTTTGTTGTGATGCATTTCGGTAAGTTCAGCGAACTCATAAAAACGAGCAGCCGCTGCTGCTGCTTGCTGAAGTAAAACCATACCAACTGAGAAGTTTGGAACAATTGCTGAACCAAGAGATGCTTTTTCTGCAAATTTAGAAAGATCATCTAATTGATCTGTTGTTATTCCTGTTGTACCAATTACAGGATGGACTCCATATGCAATGGATGTACGGGTGTGCTTATAAGCAACTTTTGGATGAGTGAAATCTACTAAAACAGGGGCTTTATGTGAATTATCGTTTGGGAAGTTTTGACTTGCAGCACATAATGAGCCTTCAAAATCGCTTGAAAGGAAAACATCTAATGGGCCCAAACCTATTAATGAACCTATGTCTTGACCTTCTTTATCCTTCTGAGTATCAATTGCTCCAACAAGTTGATAATCATTGGATGAATTAATTGCTTTTATAACTTCAGATCCCATTCGGCCTAAAGCACCTGCGACTAAAACTGGTATTGATTGATTAGCAGAACTCATTGGATTTTTTTTTTACAATCATATTTGATATCGCTTGTAACACGCATTAACTAAATAACACACTAAAGGGCCACTGAACACTAGGCTTGGTCGAATTCCGATAGCAGAAAAGATGTTTACACAGGTTCGCTCAGCCAATCGCAGAGTTTCACCTGTCGAGAATCACAGCCATAAAGCAGTGATGAAGGCTGTTTATGTGGTTCTGGAGCCCCAATATCAAAATGCCCTTACGCAGGCTGCAAACTCATTGAACGAGCAAAATGGTCCTATTGGAATTGAACTTAATGGGTATTTAATTGAAGAACTTAGAAATACAGATAATTATGAAAGCTTTAAAAAAGATATAGAAAAAGCAGATTTATTCGTAGCTTCATTGATTTTTATTGAAGATTTGGCTCAAAAAGTTGTTGAAGCAGTTGAACCTTATAAGGAAAATCTAAAAGCAGCGGTGGTATTTCCATCAATGCCAGAGGTTATGCGATTGAACAAATTGGGCACTTTTTCAATGGCTCAGTTAGGTCAAAGCAAAAGCATCATTGGGGATTTCATGAAGAAGAGAAAAGAAGCAGGCGGGGCTGGTTTTCAAGATTCGATGTTAAAGCTTCTAAATACTCTTCCATCAATTCTCAAGTATCTCCCGGTTGACAAGGCTCAGGATGCTCGCAGTTTTATGCTTAGTTTTCAATATTGGTTAGGAGGTACTCCAGACAATTTAAGGAACTTCCTCCTAATGCTTGGAGATAAATATGTATTTCCAGAACTAAATATAGAACAAGAACAAATTGAAGTTGCAGAGCCAAAAGTTTTTCCAGATTTGGGAATTTGGCATCCATTAGCTCCAAGCATGTTTGAAGATAAAAAAGAATATTTAAATTGGATAGCTTCTAGAGATGACTTATCAAATAAGGCAAAAGAAGGTCCAGTAATTGGTCTTGTACTCCAAAGAAGTCATATTGTTACTGGAGATGACGCCCACTACGTTGCAGTAATACAAGAACTGGAGTATCGCGGAGCAACAGTTATACCTATTTTTTGTGGTGGATTAGATTTTTCGAAGCCAGTAAACGAATTTTATTACGACCCAATAAAACCAGAACAACCAATTGTAGATGGTGTTGTTTCTCTTACAGGTTTTGCACTTGTAGGGGGTCCTGCAAGACAGGATCATCCAAAAGCAGTAGAAGCATTAAAGAAACTCAATCGACCTTACATGGTTGCACTTCCACTCGTTTTCCAAACGACGCAGGAGTGGGAAGGTAGTGACTTAGGTCTTCATCCAGTTCAGGTTGCACTTCAGATTGCTATTCCTGAATTGGATGGTGCTATAGAGCCAATAGTTTTATCTGGTAGAGATGATGCAACTGGTAAAGCTCATACACTTCAGGACAGAGTAGACGCAATAGCTGAAAGGGCTATTAGATGGTCATCACTAAGAATTAAAAAACGTGAGCAGAAGAAATTAGCTATTACAGTTTTTAGTTTTCCACCTGATAAAGGAAATGTTGGAACCGCTGCTTACTTAGACGTCTTCGGCTCTATTCATAGAGTTTTAGAAGAAATGAAGAAAAAAGGTTATGACATAAAAGATTTACCTAAAAATCCAAAGGAACTTATGGAGTCATTAATAAATGATCCTGAGGCATTACAAGGATCCCCAGAGCTATCAATAGCTCATCGAATGAGCGTAAAAGAATATGAAAAATTAACTCCATATTCTGAGCGCCTTGAAGAGAACTGGGGAAAACCGCCAGGAAATTTAAATAGTGATGGTCAAAATCTTCTTATTTACGGAAAAGAATTTGGGAATGTTTTTGTTGGAGTACAGCCTACATTTGGATATGAAGGTGATCCTATGAGATTGCTCTATTCCAGAAGTGCTAGTCCTCATCATGGTTTTGCTGCCTATTACACTTATCTAGAAAAAGTTTGGAAGGCTGATGCTGTTCTTCATTTTGGAACTCATGGATCTCTTGAATTCATGCCCGGTAAACAAATGGGGATGAGTGAGACTTGTTATCCAGATTCATTAATTGGAGGTCTGCCTAATCTTTACTACTACGCAGCAAATAATCCTTCGGAAGCAACAATCGCAAAACGAAGAGGGTACGCTTCAACAATTAGTTATTTAACTCCCCCAGCTGAAAATGCTGGACTATACAAAGGTCTAAAAGAACTTGGAGAGTTAGTTGGTTCTTATCAGCAATTACGAGAAAGTGGAAGAGGAATTCAAATAGTTAACGCAATCGTTGAAACATCAAAAAAATGTAATCTTGATGAAGATGTAAAACTACCTGAAAAAGATGCTTCTGAATTAGAAATTGATGAAAGAGATTTGGTAGTTGGAAATGTTTATAAGCAATTAATGGAAATAGAAAGTCGATTATTACCTTGTGGCTTACACACTATTGGAAAACCTGCCACTGCTGAAGAAGCGATTGCAACCTTAGTAAGTATTGCATCCATAGAAAGAGAAGATGATGGAATTAGATCCTTACCAGGTTTATTAGCTGAATCAAAAGGAAAAACAATTGAAGAGGTCTATGAGGGGAATAACAAGGGCAAATTAGAAGATGTTGAACTTAATAAATTAATTACAGAAACATCAAGAGAGGCAGTTGGATCAATGGTTAAGTCTCTAACAGGAAGAGATGGGAGAGTAAATATGAAGAAGAGTATTTGGACACTAATTCTTGAGTTCTTAAGAGGTATTGGTTTCTCAATCCCATCACCATGGCAAGCTTCAGCAAAGAAAGCAGGTTTTGAGAATGTAAATGCAAGTGCATTAGATAAATTATTTGACTATCTCAGATTTTGTTTAGAACAAATATGTGCTGATAAAGAAATGGAGAGCCTTTTAAAAGCTCTCGACGGAGATTATGTTATTCCTGGCCCGGGTGGAGATCCTATTAGAAACCCTGGAGTATTACCAAGTGGTAAAAATATTCATGCATTAGATCCCCAGTCAATTCCAACTGTTGCCGCAGTTGCATCAGCTAAAGGAGTCGTTGACAAGCTTATCGAAAGGCAAAAAGAGGAACAAGGCGCATGGCCTGAAACTATTGCTTGCGTTCTCTGGGGTACTGATAATATTAAAACTTATGGAGAATCACTAGCTCAGATCCTTTGGTTTGTAGGTGTAAAACCAAAACCAGACTCAGTTGGTAGGGTGAACAAATTAGAGCTCCTATCTCTCGAGGAATTAGGAAGACCAAGAATCGATGTAGTTGTTAACTGTTCCGGGGTATTTAGGGACTTGTTTATTAATCAAATGGCATTAATTGATCAAGCAGTAAAAATGGCTGCAGAGGCAGATGAACCACTTGATCAAAATTTTGTAAGGAAACATACACTCGAGCAAGCAGAAAAGGAAGGGAAGAGCATTAGGGAATCTGCAAGCAGAGTTTTTTCAAATGCGAGTGGAAGTTACAGTTCCAATGTCAATTTAGCAGTAGAGAATTCGACCTGGGAAGAAGAAAATGAGTTACAAGAAATGTACCTTTCAAGGAAGACCTATGCTTTCAATGCTGATAATCCAGGTGAAATGAATCAGAACAGAGATGTTTTTGAATCTGTTATGAAAACTGCAGATGTTACATTCCAAAATCTTGATTCGTCAGAAATATCACTTACAGATGTAAGTCATTACTTTGATTCTGATCCAACAAATTTAATCAAAAACCTTAGAGATGACGGGAAAGCACCAAGTAGTTATATAGCTGATACAACAACTGCAAATGCTCAGGTTAGATCATTAAGTGAAACTATTAGATTAGATTCTAGAACAAAATTACTTAACCCCAAATGGTACGAAGGTATGCTCAAGTCTGGATATGAAGGGGTGAGAGAGGTATCTAATAGACTTAACTACACATTAGGCTGGAGTGCAACTAGTGGCCAAGTTGATAATTTCGTATATGAAGAGTCAAACGAAACTTTTATAAATGATCCAGAAATGAGGAAAAGATTAATGGAATTGAATCCTCATAGTTTCAGAAGAATAGTTGGTACATTATTAGAAGTTAATGGTCGAGGATATTGGGAAACATCAGATGAAAATATTGAACAATTAAAAGAACTCTATCAAGAAGTTGAAGATCGCATAGAAGGAGTTACAACAGAGGATTAATTACAGATTAAATTATTGAATTGGTCATTTTTATAACCTGAGAAATTTCTTTAATATCATGAACCCTTAAAATATCAACCCCAGCAATCACGCATCGAGAAGCAACTGCAGAGGTTCCAAATATTCTTTTATTAGCGTCAGGTTCATTAATAACTGACCCGATAAATCTTTTTCTGGAAGCTCCTATTAATACTGGATATTTCATAGAAACAAATTCATCAATATTTTTAAGCAAAGTTAAGTTTTGCTCTACACTCTTCGCAAAACCTATTCCTGGATCAATAATAATTTTTTCATTTTTTAGACCTTTCGATACTGCTAATTCGATTTGATTTAATAATTCATTTTTCACATCCTCAACAACGTTTGAATATATAGCTAATGAATCCATTGTCTTGCTATTACCACGACTATGAGTCAATACATATGGGCAACCTTTATCTGCAATAACGTTAAAGATTTCAGGATCATGACGTCCACCGCTGACATCATTAATCCAATCGGCTCCAGCATCTAATACTTTCTTAGCAACTGAATGGTGATATGTATCGACAGAAATAGGAACCTGCGGATGTAATAATTTTAATTCTTTTATTAATGGAACCAATCTTTTAATCTCAATTTCGGCTCCAACCTCAGATGCACCAGGCCGAGTGCTCTGTGCCCCAATATCTAGAATGTGTGCTCCTTGTTTAACACATAATGATGAATGATTTATTGCGGATGGTAAATCAACATAAAGCCCTCCATCACTAAATGAATCTTCAGTGATGTTTACTATTGCCATTAAATGAGTTTTTTTTTTTTTCATGTTTAGGCAAGAATTTATTAAATTGTTTCGTAGTTAGCAATTCTCGCAAAATTTGTAGGATCTAAAGAAGCACCACCAACTAATACACCATCAATGTCTGACATAGACATTATCTCATCAATGTTATTTGATTTAACTGATCCTCCATATTGAATAATAACGTCTTCGAAACCAATCCATTTACGAATGAGTGCGCAAATTCTATTAGCCTCATGGGATTCACAAGTTTTACCTGTTCCAATGGCCCATATTGGTTCATAAGCAACTATTAACCTTTTTACATCTATCCCTTCAAGGCCTTGATCAATTTGTCTTTTAATGACTCTTTCAGCTTCACCTAGCTCTCTTTGTTGAAAAGTTTCTCCAACACAAACAATGGGAATTAATTGATGATCTTGTGCTGATTGAGCTCTCTTATTTATTTGTTCATCACTTTCACTAAAATATTTTCTTGGCTCACTATGTCCAACAATAGCACATTTAACAGAAAGTTCATTAAGCATTAGAGGGGATACCTCAGCCGTGTAGGCTCCACTGTCCTCCCAGTGAACATTTTGACTAGATAATGAAACGAATTCGCTTTTGTCCTTAATAAGCTCAGACAAAGGGTAGAGGGCTGTAAAAGGAGGTGCGATAACAACTTCCCTATCTTTCTTTGGTATGTCTTTCAATAATGGAATAAAAACACGCATGTACTCAATAGCTTCAGTGCATGTCATGTTCATTTTCCAATTCCCCGCAATGACTTGTTTACGCACGCTGCTAGCTCCTCATTTTTCACTTCTTGCCAACTTACGGCCTAGAGGATCAGAATTTGGAACTATGTATGTTTCATTAGCAAAAATAATTTGATCACCATCAATTAATTTTCGTCCTCTCCTATTCTCTACCATGCCATTAACTCTTATTCTCCCTGATCTGATAACCATTTTCGCTTCTCCTCCAGTGTGAACGATCCCAATAAATTTTAGGTATTGATCTAGTTTCATTTACGTGCTTTTAAATTAAATATTGATATTTTGATGTAATGAACCAAAAAATGAAAATAAATCTTAACTACCTCTTATTGAGACTTAAAGGACATATGCAAGTATTAATACTTGGTGGTATTAGCATGCTTGTATATGTTCTTTGCTGGCCCACTCTTGCATGGATATCAGGTAAGTTAATACCGGCTATAGGTCAAGGGAATACAAAGCAAGTTTTAATTGTAATTGTTCAAGCATTAATTATTTTTATCATTCAAAAAATAGCTCAATACCTCCAAGATAGTCTTCTAGCAAAACCAGCATTAGCACTAAGTCAAGACCTAAGATCGACACTTTTTAAAAAACTTCAGAGTACAAATATTCTTTTTATAGAAAAACTCTCATCTGGTGATATCGCCTACAGACTTACTGAGGATGTTGATCGTGTTGGTGAGGTTATTTACAAAACAATTCAAGATACGACGCCATGTGCATTTCAATTATTAGCAGTATTTGGTTATATGATATTTATTGATTGGAATTTATCACTTTCAACTATTATTTTAGCTCCCTTGATTGCATTATTGGTAAGCGATTTTGGAGGAAGAGTATTAAAAGCTTCTGAGCAAAGCCAAAAGAAAATAAGTTCTTTAGCTGCACTACTATCAGAGGCAATTCAAGGCTTACCAATGGTAAAAGCTTTTGCTGTTGAAGAATGGTTGCAAAAAGATTTTGATAAACAAGTTAAATTACACAAAGAGGCTAAATATAAAATGCTAACTCTCGTGGCACTTCAGCACCCAATAGTTGGATTAATAGAAATAATTGGTATTTTGAGCATACTTACAATAGGAACTTATAGAATACAAAGTGGAGGAATTTCAAATGAAGAATTTGGAAGCTATTTTACAGCATTAATAATGCTAATAGATCCAATAAGTCATATAACAGTCAACTACAATGAGTTAAAGCAAAGCCAAGCATCACTAAGAAGATTAAATGAAATTACGACTAACCCACTAGAAATATCTTCAACAAATAAGGGTATTAAACCAATCAATATAAGTGGTAAATTATCCTTTAAAAATGTATTCTTCTCATATATTGATAAAAATAATGTATTAAACGATATAAATTTAGAGGTAGATTGCGGACAAATAATGGCTTTAGTTGGCCCTTCAGGTGCAGGGAAAAGCACAATTTTTTCATTGATATTAAAATTCATTGAGCCAAGCAATGGAAATATATTTATTGATGACCATAAATTAGATGAAATCAATACTGACTACTTGAGAAAATTGATTGCTATTGTTCCGCAAAAAACTTTTATTTTTTCAGGTACAATAGCTGAAGCTATAAGATTTGGAAGAACAACTACAAGAAAGGATATTGTTAATGCTGCAAAAATTGCCAATGCACATAACTTTATTGAAAGACTTCCCAATGGGTACGAAACACATATAGAAGAAAGAGGTAGCAATCTTTCAGGAGGTCAATTACAGAGAATATCAATAGCAAGAGCTTTGCTGGGCGATCCCACTATTTTATTGCTTGACGAAGCAACAAGTGCACTAGATGCAGAAGCCGAGGAATCAGTTCAAAAAGGACTTCAACAAGCTATGAGTAATCGAACTGTTCTTGTGATTGCTCATAGATTATCGACGATACAAAAAGCAAATAAAATAGCAGTAATTGAAAAGGGGAGAGTTTGTGAAGTAGGAAATCATTTTGATTTAATCAAGAAACAAGGTAGATATAAAGAATTTTGCGATAAACAGTTTATAGAGACTTATTAATAATATATTTAATGTTATATTATTAATAAGCTAATATTAAATTGATGACGAATTTACCTTCAAATGAAAAAGAAGCAATACTTACTTTTGAGGATAAAAAATATGATCTAAAAAGCCTACCTAAAGATGTACAAGAGCTTATTAAAGGAATGCAGGTGGCTGATGCACAGCTCAGAATGCATGAAGACACACTTAAAGTATTAGCAGTTGGACGCCAACATTTAGCAATGCAATTAAAGTCTAAACTAGAATCAATTGAATCAATAAAATAATAAATAAGTGATTTATTACTTAGTAATTAAGTTATTAAAAGATATCTATTTTGCTAAAAACCTGAAATTAATAATTAATACCATTAATTTTAGTAAGTATTTTTTCTAACTCAAAACAATAAATAATTCTCAACTTCCTTCATAAATTGAGAAAATTGTGAGAGAATCTAAAGAAAATATTAAGGGGGGAAGAGATGGGAGCTAAAGGTTACTGGTTGAAGCAGGCCAAAATTGAAAGCACTGCACAATTTATCGAATACGTTAAAACCGTAGTTCCATGGCTTAGATCAGTTGGTGGAACAATCATTGCTAAAGATGTAAACCAAAATTCAGATCTAAACGAATGGGATGGTGGTCAATTAGGAGTTATTGTCGAATTTGAATCTAAAGCCGCTGCACAAAAAGCCTTTAATTCTAGTGAATTTCAAGAGTATATAAAATATAGTGGAATTGATAAAAAGTTATCACTTTCAATTATTGGATAATTGACTTATTCTCTTGATTAAATAGGTAGAAATGATTAATTATGATAAAAGATTCCTCAACCCTTCAAAAAGGGCAAATTCTAAGAATTGAAATAAACGAAGTCAATGATCGATTACCGCAAGACATTTTAGAATTAATTCAAAAGGAGCCTACAGTAGAATTAGTTGGATATAAAATGGTAGATGGGAATCAATTTGGCCTTGTGGTTAAACTTAAAAATGGTCAAATAAATTGGTTTTTCGAAAAAGAGTTATCAGTATTAATGTAATTAATACCTAGTTAAATCAATATTTATATGACTAAAAGATACATATTACGATGAGAAATGATTGATAAAGTATATTAATGAAAGCTGGATAAAAAGATTATGCCGTATAACCAACTAACAGTTGTAATTGGCGGACTTATGCATATTCCTTTGATAATACTAGTTCTAAGATTTATTGAAAATAGATTTAATAATAGAACCTGGACTAAAGAAGAACTTAATTACAATAAAAATCTATAATACAATACTTCAAATTTAAATTTATTGTTATACAAAAAAATAGCGAGTTGAATAAATAGTGAAAACTATTGTGATAACAGGCCCTTCAGGCTCTGGAAAGTCTTTTTTAAGTAATAAGTTATCTAAACTATTTGATCATTCAATACTAATAAAAACAGATTCTTATTATAGAGATAATATTTTTATCCGTTTTTTATCTAAATTTCTATTTGATATTTATGATAGACCTTTGAGTATCAAAAAAAATGAATTAACTAGAACTATAGAGTCTATTTATATGAGAAGTAGTGAAATTAAAGTCTTCAAATATGATTTTACTAAAAAACAATCAAGTCATTCAATAAAAAAAATTTCTAATAAAAGTAAAAATCAAATTTTAATATTGGAGGGAATCTTTGCTCATAGACTTGATTTAAATTATAGTAATACTGTAAATATTCTTTGTAAGGAAGAAAAAGGAATCTGTTTAAAAAGAAGATTAATAAGAGATAAATCAAATAGAGGCAGATCTCAAGATGAAATTAAAAAAAGATTTAATAGCGCTTGGAAGTTGTTTTATAAAAATTTAAACAACTATATTAATAATAACCAAATTATAAAAATTAAAACATCAGATCAAATTAACTATAAGAATTTAATTTATAAAATAAATAATCAAATTTGTTGTAATTAACTAAGAAAAATACTATTAATATTTTCCTTAGTTAATATTTACTTTAGAAGGAATTTCAAGTATTTATTTTTTAACTTCAGGCGCATTCATTCCATCATAGTCAGGTCCAACCATTAAACCAACAATCGCAAATAATGCAATTGATGCAACTCCAACTAAAACTGCTGTTGGTGCTGGTGTACTAATAAGACCAGCGATTAATAAATTACCCATGAAAGTTAAATAAAGCAAATTATAAATAGCAGAAAATGCAATAAATTAATTAATTAGTTACTGGTTTTGAATTAAATAATATAAAATAGATAATTTTATACATTGATAAGATACGATTGTTTGAATACTGTAAAATATTCTATACAAAATCATTTATTAGTCGTTAACACAAGAATAAGAAAGAATAATTGAAAACTAGTTTCAATAAATATTTTAATATTGATGAGCAAAAAAAAAGTGAGTTAATATGCAAAGAATATTAACTCACTTGATTTAGACTAAATAATCTAGTTATTTAGATGTGTTTGGATCGTTAAAACCATCGTAATTAGGGCCAACTACGACAGCCATAATTCCAAAAAGGGCCATAAATGCGATGCCTATGATTGGTGCAGTAGGAGCTGGTGTACTTAGTAGTCCAGCGAAGGTTAAAGGAAGCATGTTCTTTAGTAAGACCCAATATAAATACCAGTCATCAGGAGATATGACCATTGATATTTTACTTTGTAACATTTAGCTCTAACAAAAGCAAGCTATGACTGGCTTTAGAAAGAGAATCATGAAGTAGATCTGTAAATTAAAAATTTTCAATGTAATGAAAGCATCGCATCAGGAATAATTGGAATATTTGCGGCAAAGCGGGTATAACAATAACAAAAATATCAATAATGAACTATAAATTATTGGTTATAATATTAATAACAAAAACATACATATATAATATAAGATAATAAAAATAATTTCAAAATGTCTAAGTGATTAAACATTTACGTCCAATAACGCCTGTGGAAGAATTTGAAGAAGCTTGTAGAAAAGCTAAATTAAATAATAAAGAACAAAGAATCATTGATCATATAAGGTATGTTGGTGTATTTACACAACCGTCGCTAACCAAAGAACTTAAATTAGATTCCAAACCTCCTATCTTATCAGTGTTGTGTGAAATATGTAGAAAGATTGGTAAATTTATGCCTGAACACTTTAGTAAGGTGAGAGTTTGGTCTAAAGCAATTAATGAGCATAAAGTAAAATGGGATGGAGACCTTATTTGCTCACTAGCCTGGGACAAAGACGGAGAACGATTATCACCAGAAAACGGGACTTGTCTTTACCATACTTTTGCTGTACATAAAGAATTATTCCAGGGCCTAGAATAAAATTATTTATTGATGACTTTATTAAAAAGTTAACCTTGACTTAGGTACTCAAACAAAACATTATTAAAACCTAACTCCTCGGCTGAATATTCAAGCATTAAATTATCAGATTCAATTTGAGAATAGAAGCATCTGATTTCATCGGATTCATCACCTGATAGGGGGATGCCGTCGACAACATCAAAGATGATTTTTTGTCGATCAATTTCCTGAAGAACCTCATTTGCCATAATGATCAAACTAAGTACTAACAAATTCATAGCCAACACTTTGAAACTAAAAAAGCAATTAAAACATTCCTTTACGAAAAGCTCAGAAATCTAAAATTAAGAAACTTCTAATCGACGCAAAGAGCATTCATCGACTAAGGACAGAATATTATTCGCCAGAGAGGAATCTACAGCTTTACATAAATTCACCTATGCTTTACATTCCTTAAGAATAACTTTTAGGCCGTGCTTGAACAAGAGGCAAATGTTGGTGGAAGTACAAGAAGATTACCTGTCATAGCAGTAACTATGGCTACTAGTAGGCAAGGTATTGGAGTTGTAAAAGAATTAAGCAAAACAAATAAATATCAAATACGTGCCATAACAAGAAATATAAAAAGTACGAAAGCTTTAGAGCTAGGGAGTCTTGCAAACGTAGAACTAGTCAAAGGGGATTTAATGGATCCTGAGAGCTTGAGCAGAGCTTTTGATGGAGTTGACGCAATTTTTGGTAATACCACTCCTACAAAAGGATGGAAAGTATTCAGAGGAAGTATTGTAAGGTCTTATGAAATGAAACAAGGCTTTAACTTGATTAATCAAGTTAAAGTTGCATATAAAAAAAGAAGACTAAATCATTTTATATTTAGCTCAATTAGCAAGGCAAAAGATCCTTTAAAAAATGATCCTGCGCCAGGACATTTTACTAGTAAGTGGGATATCGAAGAATATATAGAAAGATGTGATCTTAAGGAAATTACAACAGTCTTAAGGCCAGTTAGTTATTTTGAAAATTTTGAAAATAAATTGCCTGGATACACTATTTCTAAAAGGATATTCCCTGGAATCGTTAATGAGAATTTCAAGTGGCAGACAATAGCTGTTGAAGATATAGGTAAATGGGTAAGAGGTGTATTATCAAAGCCTGAGAAATACAAGAATCAATCTATCAATATTGCAGGGGAGGAGCTAACAGGACTAGAAATGGCGATGACTCTCCAAAGGCTTGTTCCTTCAGAAGGACTTCAAACAAATTATGTAATGATTCCTAGAGTAGCTATGAAGATAATTGAATACGACATAGGTGTGATGGCTGATTGGATTGAAAGAACAGGTTATGGAGCTGATATGAATAAACTTAAGCTGATTCAGACTGATTTAAATATTGTGCCAACATCTCTCAAGGACTGGCTTAAAAGAAAACTTGTAGAACAAAATAAAACAAAAAGTTCATGGACAAGGCAATGGAAATCTTATCAATGGAAGTTGCAATGGGATAAATAATTTCGTAAGATTTTATGGTTAAAGTAAAACTATAAACCATTAATCTCAATCGATTTTGCTATCGATCTAAGTAACTCTACTATCTCATTATCAGGACAACCTGTATCTTCCTTTAGCTCTACGCATAAATCTCTAATAGAAACATTAGTAGACCACCATATACCTGAAGTTTCAGTATCATCAAAGTTTAAATCTGGCATTACTATATCTGATTAGAAATTACGATATTTTTGAGGATCATTAGATGTGTTTTCCAATCCTTTTAATTCTTCAGGCAAATCCATTTCTAAACCTTCTAACAATTTCTTTAAAAGGAGTTTATTGTTTATATCGCTTTTACCAGGTCTATAATTGATAAAAAAATAAAATATAAAGCAAAATACTAATAATATTAAAGATGTATATAAATAGGTACTGTTAAACATCAAAAAAATTTCTTGCATATATATATTCATACCAAATCGAAAAAAAATCAATAAAAGCTATAAAAAAAATAATATAAAGGTTATCAATGAATTAGAACATTATTCAAGACCGCTCCAATAAGTATTTTTTACTAGTCGGAATGATTTCTTGGCAAGGGATCTCATTCTTTCGAGTATCAACACTAATAAAAAAAATAAAATTTAAAATATCTAAAAGAAATTAGAATTTATTAAAAAGACAAGAGCATGTATATAATTTAGATTAACATTCGAAGAAAATAGCAAATTACGTCATAAAATAAATAAAATATCTTTGGATTTATGCTTACTAATATTAGTTATATATTTTTAATCTCAGCACTATTAATTCTGGGTGGGTGGTCTTTTAAAGCTTTGATATCATTAGCTCAGGGAAAACCTATAGAAATAAATCTAAAAAACCCACTTAATCTAAAGGCAAGGTGGCCTAAAGATACTAAAGAGAAGTAAAAATTATCTAAGAACTCAAACATTAGTTTTCCTTCGTGATATAAAGCCTTTTGATAGATTATCATTGAAATAAAGATCCAAAAGTTTAAACCAAGATAGATGCTTGAATCCCTAGATCCTTTTCAACAACTATTACTAGGTGTATCTAGCATCGGAATACTAATGATAGTTTTAGTGATTTTTCTTACAGCAAGTCCTAACTTTGAAAACACAGACAGATTAAAAAAGATTTTAGATTTTATTGAAAAAAAGAATTGATTTCCTTAATAAGTAATTTATAGAAGCTAAACTTTTACAGTAAATGAAAAATTTAGTAACTTTCTAATATTCTCAAAGGTTAACTTATTTTGATTAATTTCTAAATCATAACTAATGTTTAGAGAAACTAATCACCTCAAGAAATGCTAAAAGAATTATTCGAAAATAACAAATACTTGATTTTTGCAGGTCTAAGCACGGTATCTCTTGTATTCACGTCAATCTCAATTATTTCTCTATCAAGATCAGTTAACAAAATTTCAATCGACTTGGAACCACTTTCAACATGGGCTGAGTCACAAAATGAATGCATAACAAAGACATTTCGCATTGACGGAAAGAATACACAAGGAATCCCTTCAAAGGTATGGAGCTGCAATGGAGGCGGCCAATAGCACCACTTTCAGGACTGCGAAGTGAAGCCTATTTTTCCCCCCATCTTTTTCCAATCTCATATCCCCATTTCTTGGCAAGTTCCACGACATCTTCATGTGTTTGACATCTAATAATTAATTCATATTTTTCTGGAGAATTTTTAATTAGTTCAACCAGCTGATTTAGTTGATCAATTTTATATAGGAAACCTTCATAATCTTTTTTTGACATTTTTTAACTTTATTTTTGGCTAATAAATTGTTGTTTTATCCCATGATATATAAAATAAATAAAGGGAAGGAATTTAATTAAAAATAAAATTATAAACTTGATAATTAGGATTGTGAGTGATTGGGCTGTTTCCAAACATATCTATCGATTGTTTTTTCCTTCTTTACTGCAACACAGTTTGTAGCTATATGCCAAAGAGACTTATGAATGGGGGTCGGATTGTAGAGATATACTTTTGCAAATTTCTCTTTCAAAATTCTCGTTGCAAGTCTTGCATGATAGTGAGGTATTGTTGGTTCAATATGATGAATAGCGTGAGTAGAACCTATTGAGTGATGCAGATAATCTAAAATTCGTCCATAAGGTCTATCTATAGATAAGAATGCTCCTCTCATGTACGAAAATTGACTTGAACCTAGATGTGGAACATCGGTGTCTGTGTGGTGAAGCCATGTATAAATAACAAGCCAAATATTGACAACGATTAGTGGCCCTAGGTAAAGACTAATCATTGAATTTATTCCAAAAATTAAAGTCCAAGAAATCAATAAAATTAACATAAAAACAATTCCCCAATCTGAAATCCATACCTTTTTGGCCCATATGGATGGCCATAGTTTTTTTGAGAATGGTGCAGCTGGCCAGAAATGATTGCTTGTCCCATACTTAGGTCCACCTGTTTTGCCAAAAAGTAAGTACGCTGGCCATCCAAGAATCAAGTGAAGGAATAGTTGATTAAAGCCATACAGAATTTTCCCAAGGAATAATGATGACTCCATTTCATTTTCACCACCCTTTTTTTCAGATTTACCATCCCCGGAAATGACAACAGGAACATGCGTCTCACCATCTGTTATGTGATTAGTAAACGCATGGTGAACTGCGTGTGATCGTTGCCATGAAAAGTAAGGGACAAGTAAAAAAGAATGAAGGGAATATCCCACAAGTGTTTCTAATCTACGATTATCAGAAAAAGCACCATGTCCACATTCATGAGCTAAGACCCAAAGGCCCATTGATGTTGTTCCAGACAGGATTGCATATAAAATCCAAATTGGAATCATTTCTTGACTAAGAGGAATAGAAAGTCCAAGCAAAACTACAAATATCTGAATCCCTATCGTCCTAAACAGATAAAAAAGAGATCTATTCGTCTGGCGAGTAAAGCAATGCTTAGGGATGGCCTCTCTAACATCTTTTCTCGATGGAATATCATCAAGTGAAATTTCTAATGCTTTCCCATTTAGTCCAGATGGAAGGAAAGAACTTTTGTTATATTTTTCTTTCTTCATCTCGCATTTAGTAAGCAAACTTTTTTCCAATTTCTTTAATTACATGATTAGTTCTTATACGACGTTACTCTTCTATAGTCCTATGAGGCTATAGCAATTTCTAATATTCACAAAAATAGTTCATGAAAGAAAAATAATTTGTTATTAAAGAGACTTTATTTAATCTAATCCTTAACAAAAAAAACTAAAAGATTTATAAAAAATACTAATATATTCTAAAATTTATTATTTCTACTTTCTGGATACTCAACTGATCCATCCTCCTTCCTAATAGGCTTTGAATATAGAACTCTTAATAGACCTTTGGTGTCCATATTAGGACTTGTTATGAAAAAACTAATAAGAAAGAAACCACCAAAGATTATTAATACAATTATTAGTGGTATGGTAAGGCCCATTTCCGAAAATGATAATAAGAATAAAAACATTTTAGATAGAACTAAATAAAACTATATTATTAATCTTAGGCGATTTCATAATGAGAAAAACAATTGTAAATGATTACAAAAATTATTTACAATTGTATTTTCTCGAAAGGAGTCTCAACTATCTGTTTATTTTTAAGAAATACATTGTATGTATTTTTATCTTTTTTAAAACTTATATTTTTAAAAGGCTTTCCATCAATTAAATGAATAGCAGAACCACCTTCTATAGCAATACAATTACTTATATTTCTATCAAGTAATATTTTTTTTACATACGGAATACGCTCAGGTTCTTCATCGTAATGAGGACAACACGTCCCTTTTATAAAATCTAAACAAGGTAAAGTCTTTAATTCATTATCCCATGAATCTGTAATTCCATTAGTAAACCAACAAATAGCGCCTGCACTCACCCCGCTCATGATTACCCCTTTATTATATGCTTGATTAAGTAATGTACTTAAACCCCAATCATTCCACACAGCAAGCATGCTCTTTGTATTACCACCACCAACAAAGACGACATCTTGCTTCATAATATGATTATGGATATCAATAGTTCTTTTAAAAAATTCAATATGAGATGGTATACAATCTAAGCGTGTAAAAATTGAATAGAAACGAACAATATATGAATCATCGTCTCCAGTTGCAGTTGGTAAGAAACAGATTTTTGGACAATTTTTTTCTGAAAGATTAAGGATATATTTTTCGATTAAGTAAGGTGAATTACTTCTCCCAAAACCTCCACCACCAATTGCGATAATATTTTTCTTCAATGAGCTAAATAATAACTTTTAACATAATACGACTAAAAAAATATTTATGAAAAAAACTAATGAAATGTTTTTTAATTAAAATATATATTATAAAAAACTCATTACTACCAGGAAATAATACTCCCGTCCCATGCAAGAAACTTACCAGAATCTGAAGGTTCTTGATTGGCGATAATATTAATCAAATATTCACAAGATTGAACGGGAGTAAAAAGCTTTCCTTTAGGTACAGCAGTCTGAAATGGTTTTGATAATTTAGTGTCACAAGTACCTGGATGCAATATTGATACAATTGCAAGTGGATATTTTCGACGCCATTCAATACTCAGGGTTTTCAATAGTTGATTTTGAGCAGCCTTAGAGGCTCTATATGAATACCAACCACCTAGCCTATTATCTCCAATACTACCAACTCTGGCGCTTAAACTTGCAAAAGAGAAGGGACAGTCTATTCTTATAAATTTTTCAATACTTTTTGCAATTAAGATAGGAGCAATTGCATTAATTGAAAAATTTTTTAAAATATTAGAGCGATTTATATGTGATAGTCTTTTTTCAGGCTTTACAAGGTTTGAATAAAGAAAACCACTTGTATTTATAACAAGTCGAAGCGGTTTATTAAAAACTTCAACTTGGTTTGCAAAAGAAGTAAATGAATTATCATTCTCTAAATCTAAATAAATAGCATTGTGATTATTCTTTAGATTTCGACCACATATAAAAACATCAAGCATTGGAGCTACAGTCGACAAATAATCAAAAATAGATGTTCCAATGTCGCCAGCACCAATAATTAATGCAACTCCTTCCCAATCCTGGATCGTCATCTTATTAAGAAATTTACGTCAATGATAGAGAAGTTTTTTGTCAATCGGGATAAAAATTTTCAATATATCTTGATAAATCATTATATGATAGATAAAATATAAAATGAAAAAAAATGTAGTAACAAAATGGAAAATGATTGGTTATATGAATTTCAACAATACATTAAAAAGTTTACAGCTTTAATCATTTTAGTTTTTCTAATAATAATAATTTTAATTGTTTTATTTTAAAATAATAAAATAGGTAAATACATAAGAAACAACTATATTCACTAATAAACTGTTATATTGTAAGAAAAAAACATGGCAATAACAGCAACTTATTACGGGGCGAATGGTTGGCTTATTGAACTGGATCAAACCAGGATTTTGATAGATCCTTGGTTGAATGGAAATCTGACATTCCCCCCTGGAGACTGGCTAATAAAAGGTGAATTATTAAAACAAATTGACATTCCCAAAGACATTGATTATTTATTACTAACTCAAGGCCAACCGGATCACGCCCATCCTCCAACACTTCATAAAATAGATAAAAGTATTTCAGTAATTTCCTCAGAAGCTGCAAGCAATGTTGCTAGGCAAGTTGGTTTTACAAAAATAAATTCTCTAAAGCCAGGAGAAAACTTTAAAGATAGAAAACTAAATATACAAGCTACTTCAGGTGCATCAGTACCAAATATTGAGAATGGCTACATTATTGATTCAGGCGAAGATTCAATTTACATTGAACCACATGGCTTTCTTGATAAGAAAATAAAAGCAAGAAATATAGATTTAGTCATAACACCTGTATTAGATTTTTCATTGCCAATTGCAGGTAAATTTATTAAAGGTAAAACTGTATTACCTAAATTATTAAAGCTATTTAACCCAAAATTAATTTTAGCAAGCACAACAGGGGGAGATATTACTTTTACAGGAATAATAAATAATCTTATTAAAGTCGATGGATCGGTTGAAGATATAAGTTTATTTAAAGATACTAATACTAACTTTATTAATCCTGAACCTCTAAAAAAATACAAAATCAGAGAATATTCTAAAAGAGATTAGTTTTGTATTACTTAGTCTATTCATCCTGCATAATATAAAATTGAGAAACTTCGTTTAACATTTTTATAACAACATCGTTTCTACACTTTGTTCTTTCTTGAAGTCTCATGCAAGCTTCTTTGATGTTTACAAAAGCGTCTTCTCTCATTTCTGATAACTGTTCTTCAGTAAACTCAGAGTTACTCATTGTGACTAATAAATACTTTTTTTATATTAGTATACTAAAAGCTTATATAAGAAACCAGTCTAAGTATTAATTAAATCTGATAATGATTTAAATTGTTTACGATATATAATAAGGGTTTTTAAATCTGGAAAACCATCTTTTGTTATTTTAGATATGAATGATTTTTCAAAGCCTAATATTTGCTCAGCAGAACCATTGTCATCATCAGGGCAAAATAAAGAATTTGTCTTATCATATAACCTCTCATAAAGATCTAAATCTGGTTGATTACCAAATACAGAACCATCTTCGGCTGTAAAAGACTTTTTATTAATACTTTTAAACAAATAAAACGTTAGAAATGCAATTGCAACAAATATAAAAATAGCTATAGCTATAAAAGTAATATCCATAAATTTAGTTTGAACTAACTTCTATAATATATGAAAATGATTAAAAATGGAACATATTATTGTTAAAATGAGTATCGACACTTAATTTAAAAG
>QCFJ01000016.1 GCA_003280265.1 Prochlorococcus sp. AG-363-G03
CCACTTAACCTGATCAAAAATAATAAGTTTGGGGTCTAGCTAAGATCTAATCAATAAATCAAAAACATGGATCAGTCTCAAGAGAAAGAGAAGGGAATGAGCTTTATTAAAAAAGCTGGTAAATGGGCTCCATTAGTTGGAGGAGCATGGATTGTTCTAAATATTGTTCTTCCATTAGCTCTTCTTCGTATTCCTGCAGTCCAAAAATACTTAGTAGTACTGGAGGACAAACTCCCTTTTGATATTCCAGGTATTGGTTAGATGGCAACAGAGATTATTTGTTTTTTCTTGCTTGGTATTGCAGCACTGCTTCTAAATGCTGGACTCGACGCTCAAGTTCTTCCACTCTTTTGGCTAATTCTTCCATTAGTAATCAAATTAAGTTTCGACAATATAACCAGAAAGAATGCTCTCCTCATCAACAAAAAATCAAAATAGAGGCTAAGGTCGTGAAAAATTAGCCGCAAAGCTTTGAACGAGTTACAAGCATTGACGCTATCAGGGGCATTAGCTGTATTTGCTATCACCTGGCTATTTTTTGGTTTTGGGGACGATGATGATGATGGAGGCGGGATGATGAGACCTATCAGACAAAATGCAGATTAAAATCAGTAGGGAATAAAAAAGAGAAAAGCCTCGATTTAGAGAAGACAATCCAAAAGGTAATTTTACAAGTCCTAAAGCTAATCAACCTTCTGATCAAGCATTAGCCTAAGTAATGAGAGCATAGGTATATGAAAAATTTTCTAATCAAATTAGCTTTATTCGTATTCATTGTTTTCTCTGGATTGAATAGTGCTGAGGCTGTAATACAAGGCTGGGTACCACCAGAAGATTATGGAGAAGGGGACTCATATGAAATGGGAATGGAATCCGAAGAAGAAGCTGTAGGAATGGAGTCACAAAGTGAAGAATTGAGTTTGGAGGATATTTTTGGGGATGAACAAGTTTTTCCTTTTCCACCTGGTCTAGGCAATTAATCAAAAGGCAAACATTCGCTTTAGTAATGTAGATACAGATAACTATCTAACTTTTAAGTTTTTTGAACTAATGGCAGCAATAAAAAAAGACTCAGAGCCTCTAGATAACTTATCCAGTCAAGAGATAGAGGATATTGTCAGATCAAACGAAATCTTGGATCAAGAAAATGAAAGACTACTCAAAGAAGAAGAAATAGAGGCACAAAGATTCTCAAAGAACAAATCTACAAAAAGATTGCTTAGACGATTACGAAGATCTCCACTTGAAGTGATAAATCGATCACTCTTTTTTGTATTCATTGGTAGTTTTATCTTCTCCTTTGTCTCTGTTTACTCAATCAACAAATTGTGGTTTATCTTTTATGTCATAAGTGCCTTCTCATGTGTCTTATACACTCCCAATAGACAAGCCCTCAAGGAACTAATTGCAGCATGGCCAAATATCGAAGATCTTTTAAAAAAAAGAAGTCTCTGAAAATAAATTATTGAGACTTATAGGAGATTGATTTGAAAATTATTTTTTGAGCTAAGTCTGATCTATCCTAAATTCATAATTAATTAAAAGGTAATGGATAAGAAAGGAGCCAAAGGGTACTGGATCTCAACGGCAAAGGTTATTAATCAAGAATTATTTAATGAATATGTCGAAAAAGTTGGGCCATGGCTCAAAGAAAATGGTGGGGAGGTATTTGCAAAAGATACAGGCCCAATAGGAAAAGAAAAAACTGAAGATTCAAACCTAGCCGTCATTTGTGAATTTCCATCAATGCGAATAGCAGTAGAAGCTTATGAATCCAGTGAATATCAAGAGCTATCAAAGCTACGTACAGCCGCGACAGTTAATTCTACTTTCACAATCATGGAGGGAATGGACGAGGCGACAAAACTTAGAAGAGCAATGGGAATGTAGATAATGGCATCAGCCACTTCACCATTCATTTCACATGGATGTATGAATTGATCTAATTCCTTACCGTATAAAAACTCAAGGAGGCATATTTTGATGAGTACTCAAAATAGAAGTGACGATCTAGCACTAGTCAGGAAAAACCTTGAATTAATTATTAGTTCGAACAATTACCAATTAGCCCATGAAGATAGAGAGTTACTCAATAGTGATGAAATGAGAGGAGTTCGAATGCTTCTAGAAATTAATAAACCAGAAAAAATCCTAGAAGAACAAAATATTTTATCAACCATCATCGTCTTTGGAGGAGCAAGCCTTACCGATAAAAGCACTATAGATAACAGACTTGAACTAGCTAAGAATTCTCTCACCCAAGATCAAAGTTCATCTAATTTACAGAGAGAAATAACACGTCTAAAAAATTTACAATCAATATCTCATTACTACGATTCGGCCAGAGAATTCGCAAAGATTGTCTCCAGACAAAACCAAAAAGAACACTGCAATTCACATGTAATTGTCACTGGTGGCGGACCAGGGATTATGGAGGCTGCTAATCGAGGCGCTTTTGATGCCGACTGTAAATCCATAGGTTTAAACATAAGTCTCCCAAACGAACAACATCCCAATTCATATATCACGCCTGGGCTTTGCTTCAAATTTAATTATTTCGCCTTACGAAAATTTCATTTTGTAATGCGATCAGTTGCAGCTGTCTTTTTCCCTGGGGGATTTGGAACATTTGATGAACTCTTCGAATTACTGACTCTTCGTCAAACAGGAATGAAAACACAAATTCCAATTATTCTATTTGGTCGAGACTATTGGTCGAAAGTAATCAACTTTCAATTCCTTTCCGATCACGGACTTATCTCAGATGAACACATGAATCTCTTTCAATACGCGGATAGTGCTTCAGAAGCATGGGAAATTATCAAACCATAGACGTAACATCTGATAATGGATTGGAAAACATCACTAGATTGGTATTGCTCAGGTAACATTCTCGATAAAGAGGATCTAGAGCTTTTAGAAAAACATTATCAACAGGTAATCAATGAAATTGATACAAATATCTCCTTTGAACTAGCTCCAAAACATATTTGTAATCAAACCAATATTCCAGAGGGAAGTTCTTGGTTTACAGCAGTAGCAGTTGTACTTGATCGATTAAATCCTGTTAAGACTGGCAAGCCAAGAAGTTTAATCGTTGATCAATTAAGAAGAAAGCAAAGCAATTAAGCCCTCTTTGTACAATAGAGTTGAACATAAAAGGCCAGATGCCCAACAAAGTCCCCTAGCAGGAGGAATATCACCAACATAAGCACCGATATAAATAAACCTCACAAATGGGTGAACCCACGCAGCTATCACGGCTACAGGAGAGACAACACCGGCAATCAGACATAGTAAACACGCAGGAGCGTGAAGAGTGATACTCTCCCAGCAATTTTGATGACACCAGACAGCTCTTTTCCCAAAATCAGGGAGTTCATCAAACAAAGCTCTTGGAGCACTCATATTCTCGGCCGAATACCCAGCTTTGACTCGGCCAAAAGTTAGTGGCCCAATTGAAAGCAAAACAACAATGGCAGAAAGACAAAGGCTCCAAGCAAAAGCTGTTTCCATGGAATTGAAAATGATATTTCAAGCTTAAGTGAAGCAGAGTCAAAAGGAGGATAAAAGGTTGGGTTAAAATTGATATGCCTAAAGTTAATACAAATAAAGTTTTAAAAGAGAAGGTAAAAACACAATATTTAGTACATAAACTTGTTATCCTTTGGGAGTCATAAGAGTTCTGCTCGACTAAATCACCCATTATTAAAGCAATCCAACCATGGACTGGGATTCTGCAAAACAACATTGCAACGAGCGAAACTGGCAATGGTCATTGGAATTAATCAATCAGGCTCAAAAGGAGATGGAAGAGTTAGAAACGAAACTAAAAAGATGTGAGGATCAACAGAAAGCGAATCGTTTATATAACGCCTGTAATTACTAATGGAAGAAATGAGCGCAACAATAGTGCCATTGGGTTCACTTGCACTCATATTTGCTGTGATTTCAATCCTTGTCTTCCTTAGGAAAGCAAGTATCGCAAGACAAGCTGATGAGTCTATAAAAAATAGAATGGAAGCAAAAAGAAATGAAAAGAGCGAATCTCTTGAAGAACAAAAAAAACGCTTAGAAATTTTGCTTAGAAAATAAAAAGATACATACTTACAAATTATCGTCGCTTATTTTACCAATCCTTTTAATCGGATTTGACCCATCTCTATGATTTGCTGGATCAAATGGAAAATTTGTATCTGGTCCTAAAAGATCATCAATACGTTTTGAATCCATAGAACTTTGATCATTTTCAATATCAACATCCATTGTCATTAACACAAGCTGTGCTTCGACAGACTGGAAGCAAATACTAATTATTAAAAATAGGGAAAGTAGTAATCCAAACCAAATTTTGATAACACTTTTCATTGAGAAGTAAAAGATTAACTATTTGCTCAATGAAAGTATATTTCCTTATGTCCTATCAACTACTAGTCGTCAAAAATAAGACATGCAGGTGAGGAAGGATTTAAAGCACACTCTCTCTCCCAGTATGAAGCTATCGATGTCATTCCTTTTTTGACTAACTCGTGCTTTCTACCTATGTCAGCCATATACTCACTTGGGACGCTAAATGAAGTTTGAAGTTTCATAGTTTTCCTCTTCAATTAAATTCGGTATAAACCATCAAGAAGGGCTATGGCAAGTGAATTTATCCTCATCTTTCTCTTAAATTATTTTATAGTCATCAATTAAGATATTTTTAATCAGGGAAATTTCTGACATCTGATGAGCTGCTTAAAAAAAGCGAAATCAACCAAAACAATTAAGGGTTATAACAAGTGACTTTAACAATAGTTTCAATAATGACATTAGGCATCGCCATTACAGGAATTTCAGTTTGGTGGGTCAGAACTACCCTAAAAGAAGGTAACAAAGCACTTGAAGAAAGCCAAAAAGAGAATCCAGACAATTAACACTTTCATAGATTTAGGTACAAAGAAATGCTTTGATAAAAATCATTTGAACATTTAGTAAAAAAGCACCTAAATTTAAATAGGGAAGTACTAAGAAACACATTCTTCAGACCAACTATCAGTTACATCTTATTAAGGGCAGTCTTAACCTTTGTAGGAGACAAAGCCTTAAGTTCCCCTTTTATCTCATTTTGACGTTCATCAAGAACTTTAATACGACCTTGATACCACTCTTCTAGTCTTTTTCTGGAGTCCTCGATGTCGTCGAGTTCTTCTTGACGTTGATTACACCTAAACTCATCAAGCCGAATTTCAGAAACCACATAAACAGTTCTGGTAGGTGCAATTAAGGAATCAGAGAAAAGGTGTCGAAGAGTGAATGTACATAACTTTTCTTTCGGAGTACAGAACTACTCTGTCTAAATTAATTTAGTTAGGGATTAGGCATACCGTAACAATTGATTCAGTAAATACAACTCACTTCGGTTGCTACTACACAAAAGTTAGGTATTCCGACCTCTAAACTTTTTTACAAAACGTCTCTTGAAAGAGACACCAAAATAATGGCTGCATATTCACTCTTTCTTGGAATCCTCGTGATAATCATTTCATGGAAATTTTACAATGACTGGGCTTCTGGTCTGGCAGGATTTATTTATGGAGGCATCTTATTTTGGAGCATAAAATTATTTGTTGAGCTCATTAAAACTTTATTTGGATAAAAAATAATTTCTCTATTGAAATTAAATAAAACTAGTGAAACCATGTTTTAAGCCCCAAAAGATAGTCACCAAAATTGCTGACAAAGGTAGTGCGATGGCAAGTGTGATATTGATTGTTCTAAAAATCTTACCAACTCCATTACTCGTATCTTTAGAAGGATCTACGATAAGTGGCATAGCGCATACGTTTTTTTTTATTTATAGGCGCAATTTCCATTCAATTGGTTAGATTGTCGTAATTATCGAGACAGTCTCATGTATTTATTAGGTCTTGGACTATTAGTTTTAAGCACTTGGTATCTGATGAAGCTATACACAAATTTCAATAACGATCCGATAGCAAAGAAAGAAATCGACAATGCATGGCAAGAAGCAATGAAAGAGGCAAAAGGTAAAAATCCTTTTGCACCAGGAAGAATTAAAGAGGCTCTCAATGCATATAAAGCTGATATGAATAAAAAAGACAACTAAAAGATAAAAAATCCAAAGAGATCAAAATATTTCTAAAAAGTAGTTAAATTAGTTTTTTGTAGATTTAGTAGTGACGCCATCATTAGTTCTAATGGATTATGTAGACAGAAAGACATTGAATAACGAACAACTAGAGTATCTCGAACAAGTTTTAAAAGCATCAATTCAGAAATTGAAATTTACTGGTATCGAACCTGTAATTGCTAATAATGAAATATGTGATGCAGCACTGATTTCCCAGGGTTCCTATGAAATAAGTTGTATTGCGTCCATACTTGATATGCTTCAGCCAACAGAAAAAACAATGGAGCGCAAAAAAAAGGTATTCAACGCTCTATGCAATGCAGGTTTAATAGTTACTAATTAAAGAAAAAGACCTACCTGAGCAAACAGATCCAAACAAATATTAACAAGATATCTACAAAAAATACCAGTGAGAGGCTTTGAACCTCTCATGCCGCCTGACGGTCTGGGTAAGCTTTATTTAGCTGCTTCAGGTGCTTTTCTGGCTTTGCGTGCACGTCTAGCAGGTCTACCAGCACTTGGCTTAACAACTGCAGAAACCTCAGCTTTATCTTTAGCTGCAGCCTTTTTAGCTACTGGCTTTTTAGCTACTGCTTTCTTTGCTGTTGCCTTTTTAGCTACAGACTTTTTAGCTACTGCTTTTTTAGCTGTGGTTTTTTTTGCTGCAGCAGCTTTTGGAGCAGAGCCTTTACGTGTGCGATGAGAAAGAATTAAAGCCCATTCATCAGCGCTAATATTTGCTGGCTTATTTCCATGAACCTCAGACACTTTAGCTGCTTTTTCGATATCTTTAATTAGGTTTTTCCAAGAAGCTGCGTAACGTTTATCAGACTGAGATTTAGCACCGCTTTCAACAAGGGTTTCAACGACTTGAGAAGCAGTAACCTTCTTACGACGTCTGTTAAAGATCTCCTTTTGCAAGGTAGCAATCAAGGCATCACCTTTAGCACTAACTTTGATGGATAACTGAGACATAACTCAATAATTACTTTCTTAATACATCTATCACACATAGGGTATTAAATTCAATAGTCAATGGTTAATCGACTACTAAATTTTCATATATCTATCAATATAATTAAAGTAACACCTTCAAATAATTGGATCTTGACTATAAAGCCATATCAAGTAGGGGAGAGAAAAGCCAAAAACTAATGCAAAAACAATGCTAGTCAATAAAGCTAATAGACCTCATATGCAGATCAAAGATGGCATGGTAACAGTAATAAGCAAATTGATCTATTCAAAGTGTCAGGCCAACTCTGAACACCAACCAATCTCTTTCTCTCGTTGCCGCATCCAAAGAAGACAACGTGAAATCAAATGGTCACCAAGAGGAATAAAACGACGATGAACATGACACGGAAGAATTGTTCTGCAATGCTTGTCACTGGAATAATTGAAATGTTGACATGTCATGCAAACGCAAGCTGAACATGTTTTTTTGAAAATCCCTTTCTCAAGGAATTGCCACTCTTCTTCTTAACCGAAGATCTGATCGGTGAAAGTTTCTTTGGGGTGAGTCGTAGACATTGGCCAATTCCAATAGGTTGGGCTACGGCAGATACCCATTCTTCAGCCTTAAAGACAGCATATGGGGAAGCAGATAAAGTCATTTACCTAGAGCAGTACACATGTACTAACAAGAATCAATAGGTAATGTCAAGTCATATATTTCAAAACATCTAAAATATGTCGCTTGCAAGACCAAAAATCGAATAAACAAAATGCTCAAACACCATGAATATTTCAAGGATATAAAGGCTAATTAAAAATAATTAAACTGATAGGTCCACCACAAAACAAAATAAGAAATAAAAAAGCCCTCATCTCATGAGGGCAAAATAAACTGCTGAAGGATCCCCATCACCCAGCTTTTCAAAAATAATAATCAAATCAATCAGATTAGGCAACATTAAAGCACCATATGTTTTATCTCGGG
Organism: Prochlorococcus sp. AG-363-G03; assembly: GCA_003280265.1. Lineage (GTDB taxonomy): Bacteria > Cyanobacteriota > Cyanobacteriia > PCC-6307 > Cyanobiaceae > Prochlorococcus_B. The sequence goes on from QCFJ01000016.1 coordinate 8,076, forward strand.
CTTAAATGAACACCATCTGTGGGGGGGGGGTTGATTTATATGAGAAATAGGGTTAGAAATAGTATCCCCATCACCCAGACCCGTAGGACACCATGCCTAGGGTCTTTTTTATTGGAAAACCTTTTATAGAGGTATTTCGACAATATTAAGCATATAGGAACTGTGGAAAACTTTTGTTATTTGAATGAATTTGCGAGATACAAAAATTTGCCCTTACCTATATCTTCGGAAAAGTAGCTTATAAAGGTTTAAAAACGATTAATTGAAAAATCTTCTCAATTAAGTAAAAAGGTTCTAAATCTGTTAATTGATAGGAAAAAGACAATTGCACTAAAGAAATTAAATCTATCGAATAAATCCAGTAGAAATCTTTATGTGATTACACAAAATGATTGATCTCAAAAGAAATAGCAAAAAAGAACCAATTGAAGCCACAGGCCTTCGAAGTCGTAAGTCTTCTCTGTATAAGCCAAATCAACAAGAAGATTTCAAAATTAGTAGAGGTCGTTTCTCAAATTTTCTGACGTGTCAAAGGTGCTTTTATCTCGATAGAGTAAGAGGTCTTGATCCTCCAGGTACACCAGGTTGGACTCTCAATGAAACCACTGACCTATTATTAAAAAAAGAATTTGACGATTGCAGACAAAAGCAGGTTCCACACAGAATATTTGTCTCTAATGGACTATCTCATGTAGTTCCATTTGATCATCCTGAAATAGATAACTGGAGAAACTCACTTCATCGGGGACTAATGCATCGTTACAAAGATACCGGCATAATTTTGACTGGAGGTGTAGACGATATTTGGCAAGACACTATTACAAGACAACTAATAATTGTGGATTACAAATCACAAGCAAAAAACGGACGAGTTGATAAGAAAGAATATTTAAAGGATCCTTTTCACGAGGCCTATAAAATTCAAATGGACTTTTATGCTTACTTACTCTCGGGGATGGGTTTTAGTGTTCATCCAATATCATATTTTCTAGTTTGCAATGCAAAAAGGGATGAAGATGAATTTAATAAGACCATGCGTTTTGATGAATATCTTGTTCCCTATAAATGGAGCAATGATTGGATAGAGAGTCGACTAGATGAAATGGTCTCACTAATGAATCAATCAGAGATTCCAGAATCAAATCCTTCATGCAAGAACTGCGCCTATGCAGATCAATATTCGAAAATACTATTTTCAGGAAATTCAAGTAAAAAAGAAATTACACAAGGAACTTTGCCATTATTTTAAGAACGCTAATAGTTTTAAAAATGATTTTGATCAAAAGGCGTCTAAAGGTTTAATGGGATGTGCGGAAGATATCAGCTATTAACAAAATTTATAAATTTACCTGATCTTTTAAAAAAAGATGTGCCAAGAGGATTGAGTCAAAATTATGAACCACAAATATTAATCAAACCAGGTTCTCCAGTTCTTGTTCTTAAGAATGAAGGCAAGACACAAACATCAATAATGCTATGGGGGTTTATATCTGAGTGGAGTAAAGACCCTTTTGACAACACAAAGCCAAAGCCATTTAACGCGAGATCAGAAAGTATTGAAGAGAAGAAACTTTTTCGTGCAAGCTGGAGGCATAAGAGATGTTTGATACCAGCCAGTGGTTTTCTAGAAAAAGGTCACCTAATAGGAAGAAAAGATTCTCAAACTTTCTGGTTAGGAGGACTTTGGAATCGATGGATGTCTAAAGAAGGATGTGAACTAGAGAGCTGTTGTGTGCTAACGACCGAACCAAATGATTTAGTCAAACAATTTCATAACCGTATGCCCGTTATTATTCCAAATGGGCTAGAAGAAGAATGGATCTCTTCAGTTAAAAATGCTCAAGACCTTAAAGCTTTAAAACCACTAATGACTAAATGGGACCCAGAAGAATGGAAAGCCGAGCCAATAAACAAAACTAATGCCGACCAATTATCCTTCCTATAAAATCAAGATAAAAAAAGGGCCTATACGAGCCCTTATTTTATAAGATCAGGACTTCAATGATCGTGATGCAATTCTGCCGAGTTAGGCATTTCATGGGCAGATGACAATTTCTTCAATGATTGAGATCCACAAATAGCAGACAGAGCGATCACAACCAAGGATGCAGTGCTTAACAATTGAAGCACTATCGGGAGATGTGAATTAATTCTTTCTCTAAAGGTAGTCATTTGGGAAGTTAATTAACACTCCATTCAAACAAAAAGAATAAGCACCGTCCATAGCTTGAATATTATGAACTAAATAGCTAAAAGCAAAAAAATAAGCATAAATAAATTTAGTCCTACTGTTAAGAGTGATGTACTTGGTTTAAATTTATTAGCCAAAACTAGGAACACACTCTCTTATTGATTTCTAATTATGACCTAAATATTTAAAAGTCTCATAAGATACATAATGAAAATTAGATATTGAAAGAAAGCATATGAAAAAATAAATGTACAATTAAACCAATAATTAACTCAAAACTACTCATGGATGACCAATTAATAAACCCTAAAACCACTAGACATAGGATATCTGATTAAAATTATCCAAACAAAATTAATTGTAATGGACGGAAATAAAATGGATCTTCCTTCTCTAGACAAGCTTAAAGAATTAGAAAAAAGTGCAAGAGTAGATGGGAGTGGCATTGAATTTGACTCTCTATTAGGACTATGGAGATTTAATTCAGTTTGGAAGCAGGGCTCAGATACAGAAGACACGATTTCAAGCACTTTGCTACAGGTTCTTTCAGCCAGTCTAGAGTTGAAGAAGGATACACAGAATCCAGAAGAAGAGAAATTTACTATCGCCAACGCAATTAAATTTGGATTACTAACTCTGAGATTCAGTGGTTACGCAAATTTAGAAAGGAAGCAACCATTATTACCTTTTTCTTTTGATTGCATTCAAATAAAACTAGCTTCATTTTCTATTCTAAAGAGATCTCTACCGGCACCTGATCAAAAGAAGAGGCCGTTTTTTGCACTAATAGCTATTGACCCAAATGGTAAATGGTTGTCAGCAAGGGGAAAGGGTGGAGGACTTGCTCTATGGGTAAAAGATAAATAAGCTACCAGCTTTGAAATACCTTAGATATTTTGTTCAGAAAACTATCCTAATAATATTTGTAATAACCAATATCTTCTTAAATAAATTAATAAGCAAATGTCACAAAGATGTAGTGACATCAAACGATAACTTTATTTCTCAGAGAAATCCTTTCAATAGAATTTGGATGCTCTCGTACAAATTTATTGAACTCAATAGCTAATTGTCTAGCTTCAAAAGCATCAATAGCATAAAATCCTAACTCATGTCTTTTGTTAGCTAAATCTCGGTAGCTAACAGAGTATCTTTTGCAGGATGTAATTGGTCTTGAGGACATTTTTTCAAAATTCGATAATACAAATATTAAAAACAACTACTTCCCTCTGAATGAAATCTACCGAACAACATTTAGACAGGAAACCGAATCTAAATTCTGTTAAAGATTTAGACCCACTAGATCACAGATAAGATCAGACCTAAATACTTGATGAAAATAAGCTCTAAAGAATGAAAGCTAAACTATTTATAGAGATTTTACAATAATTTTAAAAGACGTAAAATAAGTAGGTACGTAGGTACATATATAAAGAATTATCAGAAAAACTAATTACATTAATAATTTTTACTTTTTATATTTGGTATTTCTCCCTACATACTGTCAATAAATAAAAAGTTAACTTTTAATTGTTTTCAGATTTAATTAAAGTTATGACTTTAGATATTTACAAAGCGATTGTTAAAGCATCCGAGCAAGGAAATTTATGGGGACTCACTCGAACTGATTACTAACTATGTTTAAATTTACCAAATTTAAGTTTATTCAGCTCATTATATTAAGGATCTACCAATCCTAATTTTTTTTATAGGAATAATCTCAATACCCATTGAATTATCTTTTTCAATTTAAATTTTTTAACATCTAATATCTCTACACAAAAAATTTCGTTTTGGTAGAGAAATAATTAATCAATATGTGCAACCATGAAAATCTAAATAAACACTACTTTTAAACAGATTGAATGGCTAAAATAGTAAAAATCTGGTATTTGACTATGGCGATTCCATAGTTAAATGGCCTGTGTTTGATTAGGCAGCTTTAAACTGATCACTACTGTTGTCGGTCCATGTCCAAGCAGACTTCTCCATTGTGGATAGATCGACTCTGTGGCTCGCCATCCAGTCTCCATTGGCTTCTATAAATTTCTCAATATTACCCTCTGGGTGCTGATGTATAACAATTATTTTTTGAGGGTCATCATCACTACAACCTCTGTACAAGGGCTGAATATTAAACTCTCTATGCCTTCTGGTAGCATCTTTGCTGTCGAAGATTGCAGCCCACTCATCAAAGGTGCTTTCAACCTTAAAAGTAAAAACTGAGGTGACAGTAGAAGACATCTAAAATCTTTTAATATGGGCAAACCATACCCAAACAAAACAAAACTGACTAACAGTTGTTGTAAAAACTAGATAAATAAGAAAACTTTCTGCTAGAAATAGCTAATGCAGATACCAAGAAAAACCCTCAAACGAATCATCAACTTAATTGTTGTTCTAATCGTTGCCATTGTTGGATTCATCAAAGTAAAGCACCCATTTAGTTATTTAATTGGAGTGCCTGTTACCAGTTGGGTCGTTTATCTTTTATGTAATGCCATGTGCACAGATATTCTTTTTGGAGAAACATTAGGTTGTTCAGAAAAAAGTATTTACAAGGAGGAATAAGCTAACTAAGAATTAAAACTTTCTCAATAAGTGAAGAGAACCAGATCACCATAACCTGAAAAGTACATGCAAAGATAAACTCAAGTTAAGATAACGAATAAATCATAAAATTAGTCTTGACCACTCAAAATAACAAAATGATATTTGCTTTACTCAGTTGGAAATAATCTTTCTTTTAGCTGAATTAATACCATGTCTTTTAATAGGCTATTTACTAGGACGATTTAAAAAAGATTTATCCCTAACGATATCTCGTCCTTTAATGAGCTATGGAATTCCTATCAGCTTGATGGGGATATTACTTAAGTCTGGACTTGAATTCCCTTTGATACAATCTGCGGCTTTAGCACTGGTAGCTATTGGCTTTTTAATGACTCTATTAAATTGCCTTCCTGGTATAAAAAACTTAATACCTAACAGATCTCTTCAATTAGGTAGTGCATTCGGAAATACTGGGTATTTCGGAATACCAGTTTCACTAGCACTGCTTCCAAATCATGCTTTGATTTACAGCATAGGTTTTGACCTTGGTGCGACATTAGTAATTTGGAGTATCGGTCCAATACTGATAACAGATCCTTCAAAAGTTTTAAGTTCTAATAGATACTGGCAGAATTTCATAAAAGCAATCTTTAGAAGCCCTGCTGTAAAAGGACTCATTGGCGCATTAATTGTTCATTCATCACAATGGAATGAACAATTAACAGCCTTACTATGGATACCTTCAAGGGTTGTAATTGTTTTAGCACTTGTAATCGTTGGAATGCGTCTAAGTTGGTTGAGGAAAGCAAATCTCTCAAGAATAAAAATCCAAATAACATCCATAAAAAATGCTTTAATCATGAAACTGGTTGGATTGCCAGTCATTATGTTGATCATTTCCTCAGCGATCAGATTACCCAACGTCATGCGAGAGGCATTAGTACTTCAATCAGCTGCGCCAACAGCAATATCTGTCTTACTAATATCCCAAGCAGCGTCAAGAGATGAAGATGAAGCCACATCGCTTGTTGTCTTAAGTACGATTATCGCGCTCATATCAATCCCTGCTTGGCTGATGATTTTAAGATTGTAAAAAGTTAACAACTATCGCCTTTTAACTCAGTTTGTCTAAGTTATAAGAAATACAATTTTTTTAATGACCTCAGCTACAGCAACAAAAGCGACAGCAAAGAAAACAGTGGCAGTAAAATCATCCGCAGTAAAATCTCAATCAATTTATTCATCAACCCAATCAAGATTTGCCAGTTCAAAGCTAATTCAAAACCTAGGTTCATCTAATGATGGGGTTCAATTCGATTTTTCAAGTTCGTTAAGAACTGCATTTGGAAGGGACTAAAAGGATATGGACCTTTTAAAAACACTTTTTACAGTTGCTATATGTCTAGGTATTGGATGGGCAATCTCAAAAGGGATCATGTTTGGTTTGACTCATATTTAATATTCCTGAAAAATGGCATCCTACAAATGAGGAACTTGAAGTGATAGAAAGTGCAAGGAACAAGTCAAGGTCGCATGCGAATAAATAAAAGTGCAAACAACTGCAAATAAAAAATATATTTCAAATATGCTTAAAGAAATAGCAGATCATTATCAAGAAAATTAATGGCTAAAGAATGGGAACCCAAAGAAGAGCATCAAGCAGTTATTGCAAGGAGTATAGAGTTTATTTCAGATGAATTAGCTGAGTTAAAAGTTGCTTTAAGATGTCCAAATTCATTTATTGTTGAAATAGCTAATAGGGTAGTATCTAAATATAAAACAAACCAAATCATCACTCTAAGAGATGAAGAATAAATGGAATTTCTGCAATCACATGATTTAAACCAATTGGGGCTTTGGACCCCCCTTATTGGAGGTATTCTTCTTTACGTTGGCTTAAATCTAAAAATCACTGAAGTTGATACAAATGAGTGATCAATACATGAAAAATGAGTACAACGATAAAAAAAGGTTAAATTTAATAGTATAGTTTGGTATGAAACAAGGAACTCTTGAACTAAGTTTTTTTGCTCTGATTTTCTTGAGTCTTCAATTTTGGTGGATAAGGATGACAATTAAAAATGGTCGAACTGGAGAAGTAGATAAATGGGGAAAAAAAACAAACCAAAAAAAACCAAATGAATTGGAGAATGTGAAGCAAGATTTAGAAAAACTTTTTCGATCTTAGTTCTCAATACTACTAAAACTCTTTAAATAATGAACTATCAAATTTTGCTTGAAAGCTACGCTGCTGGTGAATTTATTAATAAAGACGAAATATCATTACTAGAATTAGAACTTGATTCTCAACTAGAATCTATTAAATTTTCTCGCACTCAAGGTTGCACAGAAAAAGCACCAAAGCACATTTGCGAGGCAGCTCAAGTTTGCGAAGGTAGTAGTTGGCTCACTTGCTTTGCTTCAATACTAGATAAGGCTAATCCCCTTTCTCTTGGGAATAAATCCAGAGGAGCAAAAGTCATTGATGCACTTCTAGATAACAATTATTTAATGAATTAAACTAGTAAAAACAATTATCAATTCATTATTAATAGACAAATTATTATTAAACAAACCCAATGAGCAATATTGAAAGTCGTGAAGAAAGGAAAAAACGTTTTAAAAATCTCTCAAGTGCAGAAAGAAAAATGTTGATTAGAAAGAAACTAAAATTACAAGGTTTAACAGAGGGAAGCGGTGTGAGGGGAAAGGACCAATCTTCTTACGACAAAGAAGAAATGATAGATTTAATTCTATTAACAAGATGTTTTCAAAAGAATAAATTTCAATAACTCATCCAACCAAAATTTGTTTTACGAAGTTAGTACCTGCAAAATGGGCATATGAATAAACCTATTAAAAAAAAGAAAATTACCTTTGCAAGGTTTGCTGTTCGTACTCTTGCTATTTCTGCAAGCACCCTCGCTCTATTTGATTTTCTAAAAGGAGACTATCAAGATGGAGGGCTTCTAGCAATTGGATGGTTAACCATCGTGATCGGGGAGAAAAGGATGTTTAATGAGGAAAAGACAAATGAAGAAACCTAAGAAAATTTCCCACTGTTAACTATCAATAAATAGATCTATAAAATTCATTCAGCTTTTATTCTCTATGCCACCATAAAAGAGGTAAGAGTATATAAAACTTTAAATATTAAGGCATTTTATTCCATCCCATTAGTTCTATGAGTGAGACAAAGAAAAATAAGAACTTCAATCTGACAGAAATGAAGTTCAAGTTTAATGATCTATTTACTGGAATTGCGTTGCTTTTGTGTGCATTTTTATGTGCGTTTAGCCTTGCACTAATTGCAATAAGGCTAGGGCCAATAGCTAAATGGGCTAATTATCAAACTATTTGCGTGGAACAAGAAAGTTTAAAATCTCCAATCGAATGGTCGGTGCGTAAATGCAATGGAAGATCAAAAGTTTATCAAGTGAAGTGAAGGCAACTCAATTAAAATTGAGTTTATAATTTTCAGCATTAAGATGATCACGTGTTTCTTAAGAAGCAATAACATCGAATAAATTGTTTGCTTAGAGCCAAAACAATAGAAATCCCGCCAAAAGTCCAGACATATGACCTAACAAGCTAATTCCAGGTAGGAATGACCAAATAATTCCAATACCTGTGAGTACTGAAATAGATTTAAGTAATCTTTGATCTTTCTTTAACTCGCATCCAATGTAAACAAATTTTTTCTTTCCATAAATTGTAGTCATTAGAATAAAAGCGTCGATACCAAATAAAACTCCACTAAATCCAATAGCTAGAGACATAGGATTTCTAAAAACTAAAATATCTATACACCAACAAATGATCGCTTGGAGAGGCATGATCAATACAATAAAAGCCAGAAAGAAATAGTCACTTTGAAGGCTTAAAGATTTAAGAAAATATCTAGCTACGATGATCCCAGAGATATTTGCCAATAAATGATTAAAGTTACCATGAAAAAAATGGGATGTAATAATCCTGTATGGCTCATAAAACAAACGTCCAGACCAATAAGCAATAGAAGTCTTATCAATTATTCCTAAGAAATCTGTTGCAAAGAAGCAAATAGCGCAAGCCAAAAAGGGGAGAAAATATTGCCAATCATCTTTTGAAATTCTCTCAAGCATTCGTAAATACATTTGCCAATAATTCAATCGTAACTGGTGAATATGATCAATTGAAAAGCGAATAGGGTTAATTCATTAACTAAGTGAATAAGCTAAAATATTTATCTATCAAGAACTTCATCAATAAAGAAAAGGATTAAAGCCTAAGGTGAACATATCTATCATTTATATAAATGTACATTGGTTTAAAAAAGAAACTAAATCTCAATAGTTATGAATGGTGGAGAAACCACCGAAGATTTGTAACCCTTGGATTATTTCTGGCATTTTTTTCTGGTTATGTCAGAGGTCCTTCAGCGAAAGACTTCAAAGTGAATGATATTTGCGGACGTCTAAGCGCTGATTTAATTACAGGAGAAAAGGCTGCAAGAGAATTGAAATTAGGAAAGAAAAGAATCGATGGACTAGAAGGAGAGAAAGTTGATATTACTAATCACTACTACCATGCCAAGTACTACTGCCAAGGCTACACAAAAGGCAATGTAGGCTTGGGATACTAATAACATATTTACTAAAATAGCCAGAGTAAAGCATTGCTCTTTTCAGGCCGCTTTAACGGATCTGGCTTTTTGACTAAGCTTTTACAGCTTTAAGACTAACTTTTCTTGCACGCTTCGCAGGTCTTCCTGCTACAGCCTTAGATGCTCTATTTGAAGCTGATTTAGCGCTTGAAGTTACCTTTTTAGCCTGAGCAGAAGCTACTTTCTTAACTGCTGTTTTAACTTTAGAAGTCTTAACTTTTGCCTTTGCAGCGCTCTTGGCTGGAGCCGCTTTAGTTACTGCTTTCTTTGCAATTACATTTTTAGCAGCAGTTTTTTTGATTGCGGCCTTTTTAGCAATAGTTTTCTTGACAGCAGCCTTTTTAGCTGAGGGTTTTGCTGAAACTTTTTTAGCTCTCGTAGTCTTACGAGTACGGTGAGAGAGAATCAAAGCCCACTCATCAGCACTAACATTTGCAGGCTTATCACCATGGATCTCAGAAACTTTTGCAGCTTTCTCAATATCCTTTATTAAGTTTTTCCAAGAAGCAGCATAACGCTTATCAGATTGTGACTTAGCACCGCTCTCTACAAGAGTTTCAACAACTTGTGATGCTGTTACTTTTTTTCTTCTTCGGTTAAAAATTTCCTTTTGAAGAGTAGCGATCATTGCTTCGCCTTTAGCGCTAACTTTGATACTTAATTGAGACATTGAATTAAGAATTACCTATATACAACATCTAGCACATTGTGGGTTTCCAAACCGAACAATCTATTTACATGTAGATGTAAATAGCATTTGCATCTTATTAATTTACAATAAAAACTATTCATAAAAAGGCATAAAGAGTACCAAGGACAAGTTTTAGCAACGTTTTAATATAGATAGGAAAATTTTCTCATATAGCGAGAATGACTATCCAGAAGGAATGAAAGGTTTATTTTTTCTCAAAGAAGCAAGCAATAATCACGATAAACACAAAACACAAAAATTTGACCAATCACCTAGCTATCTATCGCAAATATTCTTTCTAATTTTGCTTTTATTTGCTTTAAAGACGGTTCTGAGACCTTGAGTATTTTTTTATAGAAGCCAAAAAATTTATGACACGCCAATGGAACAAATATTGTCAGTAGTAAGCTTTTAGTTGTAATCATATGTATGTTATAAGCCAAATCAATGATAAACGCTCAAATATTATTTATTAAACCTATATATAAACTCAAGTTCTTTAGGAAATTTTAGTTAAGGTCAAGGTGTTAAGAACGAATTATCCAATTCAACAAAATGCAAGATAGGAAAGATCTCAAAGCCCTTATTTACCAGATAGCTGCAGCTACAGATAGAGGTCAAAGAATGAACGCGATGATTGCTCCCATGTACCAAAATAAATTAGTAGAGATGAATAAATTAGTTGAAGATCTACTGCCCCTATCAGATGAAATAACTCAGAGCTCTATTGAAGGTGAATGGGAGCTTATTTACTCATCAGTTGAATTATTTAGAAGTTCTCCATTTTTTTTAGCCATTGAAAAGGCTTTAAACGACAAATCAAAAAGCGATTTATTTTTCAAGCTTCATCTTTTACAAGTTGGTTCATTTGGTTTATCAACAGTTGGAAGAGTCGGTCAATATCTCAATTTTAATAAAGGGGAAATGATCTCCACTTTTGATACCACTATCTTTGGACTTACAACCATCCCAATCCTTGGGTGGTTCAAGCTTCTGCCTACCTTTGGTGGTCGCGTCATAACTCTCGCTAAGGGGCTTCAACTAAAAGACAACATACTTTCTATGGAGTTAGAGAAGACTAAGGTGTCAGAGGTTGATGGTCTGGGGAAAATTCCCTTTGTAAATTCCATTCTCATGGAAAGATGGTATCCAGTTAAAACCGTATGGAAACTTCTTCCATGGAATAAAGAAAATCCAAGTTGTGAGATTAACGTGATCTATGTAGACGAAGATTTAAGAATCATTAGAGATATGCACGGAGCAATTTTTGTTTACATACGACCATCTATTCCTCTTCTAGATCAATAAAAAATTTAAGCAAATTCCCTACTCAAATACTAAATTCACTGAGGCAATTCCGATGAATTTGTAGTAGAAACTCTAAAGAAGAAAAATTCCTTTAAAAAAATAAATGAAAAATCCAGAAGTAATAGTTATTGGGAGTGGTATAGGAGGGTTATGTTGTGGAGGATTACTCGCAAAAGCTGGCAAAAAAGTCCTGATTCTTGAGGCTCATTCAAAGCCAGGAGGAGCCGCCCATGGTTTTGAGAAAAATGGTTATAAATTTGAATCTGGTCCCTCTCTATGGAGTGGAATAGGTTCTTGGCCTACTACAAATCCATTAGGTCAAGTCCTTAAAGCTCTTAATCAAAAAGTTGAATTAATCAAATATCAGGATTGGAATGTTCAAATTCCTGAAGGCGAATACACGATTGGAGTTGGAGATAGACGATTCCTTGATCAAATTAATTCAATTAGCGGAAATGACGCCATTAAAGAGTGGGAACATTTTCTTCAAGTGATTAAGCCAATTGGTGCAGCAGCTAATGCAATTCCCCTAATAGCACTAAATCAAAACAAAGAAACCGTTTTTCAGCTGTTAAAACGCAGTAAAACTCTCCTCACACACTTGAAATCCTTTAAATACCTAGGAGGGGCTTTTGGGAATTTGGTTGACAAACATCTTGAAGATCCTTTCCTGCGAAATTGGGTTGAATTACTTTGTTTTCTAATAAGCGGTTTATCCAAAGACGAAACGAATGCAGCTGCGATGGCAACACTTTTTGATGATTGGTTTAAACCAGATGCATACTTGGAATATCCGAAGGGAGGAAGTGAATCAATCGTTAAGGCTCTATTAAATGGAATTTATGCATTTGGAGGGAATCTTAGACTTAATTCAAAAGTAAGTCAGATAATTATAAAAAGGAACAAAGCAATCGGAGTTGAGTTAAAAAATGGCGAAAAAATATTTGCAGATCATATTGTTAGCAATGCAGATATTTGGAACACCATTGATTTAATACCAAAAGAAATATCTAAAAAATGGAGAGAGGAAAGATCTATGACTCCAAAATGTAAGTCATTTCTTCATCTACATCTTGGGTTTAATGCAGAAGGTCTAGAAAATATTCCACTCCATTCAATATGGGTTGATGATTGGTCGAAAGGTATTACTGCCGAAAGAAATGTAGTAGTTCTCTCTATTCCATCGGCCTTGGATCCAACAATGTCTCCTCCAAACAAACATATTCTTCACGGATATACGCCTGCTAATGAGCCTTGGGAGAAATGGGAAAATCTCAAAATAGGTACCAAAGATTATGAAAAAACAAAAGATGAGCGCTGTTCAGTCTTCTGGCAACCAATAAAAAAACTTATACCTGATATTCAAGAAAGAATCGAAATAAAAATGCTAGGGACACCACTTACACATCAAAGATTTCTAAATACTAAACATGGAAGTTACGGTCCAGCATTATCAGCGGCAGAAGGGCTTTTCCCAGGGAATAAAACTCCAATTAAAAATCTTTTAATGTGCGGTTCAAGTACATTCCCAGGGATCGGTATTCCACCAGTAGCAGCCAGTGGCGCTATGGCCGCCACTACAATTCTTGGTTCCAAATTTCAAAGAGATCTAATCAAAGAGCTAGACATATAAGAAAACAACTATTATTGATAGACAACATGAAAACACAAATCAAATGAATAACTCACTTAATAAAGCTTTAACAGGAGTAATCGCTCTAGCTCTGATTGTGATAGCTGTAGGTCGTATCCCATTTTCAAGAGAGAAAGAGCTATCAAATTTATGCAGGGAATACTACACAATGAACCTTAATCAGAATGACTACTCACTAAAAGAAAAAAACACAAAGATCAGATTGATTGCAAAGAAAACAGGTCTTAAAGCTGAGACAAATAATGTTGGTAATTTTTGTAATTCGTTCTATTTCAACCAAAGATAGATTTTAAATAAGAAAATAGAAAAGTTTTCTGAATACAATTAATCAATTTCTAATAGGAACAGATACATCCGTAATTATATCGATAGATTTAATATCAATTTATTAGTTAAATAAGCATAGTAACGACGAAAAATCATGAAGAAAGAAACTTCATCAAATATCCTTAAAAAAATTGATGTCGCTAAAGAAAGAATCAAGGAATAGAAACAATGATTAGTCCTTCAGAAGATATCGAAGTTGAAGGCTTTTGGGATGCTGAATGCTCTATAAATCCATCATCTCTGGCTTCCTTCTCTTTAATAATTGACCTTCAATCAGTAAAACTTTAAGCGAGCTCAAGCAAATCATCTCAGATCAAAAGCTATTCTAATAGCCATATTAGTGATTAAAAATTAACTCAAAGACAAAAGAATCACTTAACGAGACGCAAAGGTATTTTTCTTTAACTGGTGAAATCTACATTTTAAACTCATGATTCACAAAAAAATTTTATAGAGTAAAAAAAATTGTAGATAAAAAATGACGGAGCCATCAAAAGTCGTGTCATCCAGTGACTTTGATGATTGGTTTTCTTTGAACGACACTGTTATGGGAGGTTCAAGCAAGGCAGTTTGTAGATCATCCTCAAAAGGCCTCTCCCTGGAAGGTGTTGTAGTTGAGGAAAAAGGAGGTTTTGTTAGTTGCAAATCTCCAATATTTTCACCAGTTCTAAATTTATCCAATTATCAAGGTTTTGAATTAAAAATTAAAGGTAAAGGTCGAACTTTAAAATTTGGAGTGTCATGTAAATATGGAATTTTTGGATTAAGAGGATTTTTCTTAGACAAATCACCTGGTGGGCTCAGATGGGTAGCAGAAATAGAAACAAAACGATTTGGGACAACAACTATCAAAGTACCTTTTGAAAGCCTTGAACCAACAGTTCTTGCAAAAAAAATTTCTATACCAATTTTATTTAAATCAGAATCTATAACCCAATTTCAATTACTACATTCAAAATTTGGTAAACCAGGAGAATTGAATCCTGGCTTTAAGGCTGGCAAAATAAATTTTGTATTACAATCGATTTGTGTCTATTAGCACAATTGGAAAAATAAATGTATTAAATTTTTCTGATTTCATAGACAATAAAAATAAAGAATAGGAAAAGTATTTCTCAAAGGAATGGACCGTATAACAAATTAAATCTATGAAAAACATTTTTTATTGTATAGACTCAATTAATTCAGAAAACGTCCTTTCAATGGGACTGCTTTAAATATATAACCTCAATAAAATGAAGAACAAAGACTTACCACCGATATGTGGTTTTGAATTTGAAATTAATAAGTTAGTCAATAAAGAAAGAGATAGTAGACAATTCGAAGAAAAGTCAAGGCTAGAGAATGTGAATTCAGGATTTGCATGTGCCCTCCATATGCATCAACCGATAATTCCAGCAGGTGAGAATGGAAAGCTCATTTCACATTTACAATATATGTTTGAGCACACTTCAGAAGGAGACAATCACAATGCCGAACCATTTGCTCAATGCTATAAACGTTTGGCTCAAATCATTCCAAGCCTGATAGATGAAGGATATGATCCCAAAATAATGCTTGATTACTCCGGCAATCTTCTTTGGGGAATCGAACAAATGGATCGCGAGGATATTCTCAAATCGTTAAAACTCCTAGCGTGTGATCAGACAGTTCAACCACATGTTGAATGGCTAGGAACCTTTTGGAGTCATGCTGTAGCCTCTTCGACTCCAACTTCTGACTTTAAATTACAGATAACAGCCTGGCAGCACCACTTCTCGTCATTATTTGGAGAAGATGCATTGCGTCGAGTAAATGGGTTCTCTCTTCCTGAGATGCATCTTCCAAACCATCCGGATGTTCTATTTCAGTTAATCAAAGCTCTTAAGGAATGTGGATATCGTTGGGTTATGGTTCAAGAACATAGTGTTCAAAATATAGATGGCTCTAATCTAAGAGACGAGCAAAAATATATTCCCAATAGGCTAAAAGCTCAAAGTAGTAATGGAGAGACCATCTCTATTATTTCACTAATAAAAACTCAAGGATCAGATACAAAGCTTGTTGGACAAATGCAACCTTATTACGAGGCAATAGGTCTAAATAAACAAAATTTAGGTCAACATATTATCCCCTCGCTGGTTTCCCAAATTGCTGATGGAGAAAATGGCGGTGTAATGATGAATGAATTTCCACAAGCTTTTATTCAGGCTTATAAAAGAATTGGTCCAAAAAACGACATAAGTCCCACAATTGCTATGAACGGATCTGAATACCTCGACTTCCTGGAGACTTTAGATATTGATGAAAATAATTATCCATTGATACAAGCAGTTGGTCAAGACAGAATATGGCGAAAAATCTCAGGGCCTATAACTCCTACTTTGGTTAAAAAAGCAATTAATGAATTAAAAGAGGAAGATCAATCTTTTTCTTTGAGTGGAGCCAGCTGGACTAACGATTTGAGTTGGGAAGATGGATATATAAATGTTTTAGAACCAATTTCAAAACTTAGTTCCTATTTTCATGAAACATTTGACCATTTATTAGTTAAAAATCCATCGTTAACGAAAACCCATGACTATCAAGAAGCGCTCCTATACCTTTTGCTATTAGAAACTAGCTGCTTCCGTTATTGGGGACAGGGGAAGTGGACTGAATATGCTAAAACGATCTTCAGAAAGGGTCAAGATGTGATTAAAAACTTTGAAATCTCAGCACAGAAAAGTTAATCAATTTTATAAAGGCATCAATCAAGAAAAGGAAATAACTAGCAAAAAGTAATTTTTTGCGTTAATGTCACCGACCAAAGCTTTAATAAAATGACTAGTACAAGTTTTGACAAAAATGGACTTGATAAAGCAGGTATTCATTGGATGCAATATCTTTCAATGACATCGATGTCATTGCTTATATTTCTTATAGCATTAGACAAAGCAGTTCCCAGCTTTCATCGTCTTGTCTTACTTTTAATGGCCAAAGCAGGAATTATTTGTAATGGGATAGCTGGATAAAGCACTTATGAAGTTACTGATCTTGCAAAAGTAAAAATACTAAACTATGAAAGTCAAAATCAATCCAGACAATGATTGTTATGATCCATCAGACGAATACTTCAAAAAGAAAGGTGAAACATATGAAAATGAAACTGAAGAATATTTCCCTCAAGAGACATCTAAGCCCCCACATTATTAAAGCAACTAAGAAAGGGCTGAAGATAATCTAAAATCAACTAATTATTGTTATCTATGTGAAATGTATGTACCTTTTGGATAGAGCCTTGAGATAGCATTGTATCGCTTTGATATTTGTCGTTCTTTGTCAATGTTGACTTTGCGATTAAGAACCAAAACGTTGTGAACCATCCATAGAAAAAAACCAACAAGCCAATACCAAGATATGGGATGAGCCAAAACTTTTAAATATCATCTAATTTAAAGATGGCAATTTTAGCAGTTTTTTTCATAAGTATTTAATCCTTTTATTCTTACCCCAACATAAAATAGATTTTAAAAGCCAATTAATAGGGAATATCACGCCTTATACTGCTTCTTCATCTTTGGAGAAATAATTAAGAATTTAAAAGATATTGATATTAAGTAATCATAGAAAATTTGATGTAAGCAAGACAATAAGGTTCACAAGGAACTTATCGACTGAATAATTCGTAGTCTTTTCTAAGGTTACTATTCGGAGGATAAGGCACTTGGTTTAGTCATCTAATTTTAAATTGTGAGTCTAAAAATTGATTGAATCACTAAAAGAGCTGAAATCTATTCTGGTTTAGTATTTTGATAAAAAGTCAAAAATATGAACTTTTCAAATGCCTTTCCATGCATATTGTTTGGCAATCATTCTCTTCCGCACTGCTAGATATTGAACAATATGTAACACACTCAAGATAATCTTCAATTGGATCCACTTGACCATGGGAGATTTTCTTAGCATCAATCTTATTCATAAAAGTCTCCTACCGTTTGGCTTAATCTATCCTTTCTTTTTATTTTTTTCTATCGGTATTACTTACTAACCTGTAAGCATAAGAAAAACTGATAAATCTATCAATTCCAAATAAAAATCAATAGCGTAATACGCTAGATCTAAATTTAAATAGCTTATAAGAATAGTTATATAAACACAGTGTATAAAAAAAAAGGGAATATTAAGATCCAACTCAATCAAAATTTAAATAATTTTTGTTCTACTTTCTCAATTTTATTCTGATTCCTATTCTTTCTCTAATAGCTTTTATCGGAATCATATCTTTCATTTGATCATCAATTTGCTTTCTAATTAAATTTCTAAGTAATTGAGAAAGCCAAAACAAAATCAAAAGTGATAATACAAAGGTTCCCAATGCAATTAATGAAAAAGTATCCATTTTAAAGCTCTCTATATATTGCCCATTCATCACCATCAGCATTGACTTCAGAAAGTAAAGCAACCGCTATGTCAGACTGATCAGTGCGTTTAACGATAATCTCTTTACCTCCCAGATACGGATGATTGAACTCTGATTTTGAACGATTAGCCTCTAACTGTTCAGTTGGTGTCAAGACTTCAAGAATTTTAATCCATATCTCATCATCTGAAGCGAAAGGAGGAACAGAAAACTTACTCGGGCTATTTCCTTTTTTTTTATCCATATTCTTTAATTTTCGGCATTAATCTCATTTATTTCATTTATTAATCGCTCTTGTCGTTCAGGCGTAATAAATCCAAGTGCTCCACACTCATTAATGTCTTGAATGGGATCTGAAAGTCCATCATGTTTATCTAGCCAACCCTCAGTGCATCCTTTGCATGCTAATTCATTTAATTCATTGGCCAAATTCTTTGCTTTCAAGGTATCCATCAATAAAAATTTTAATACTACTTTCTTTCTAGTTTACAGCCACTAATTAACTCAAGAAAAAAAATTAATACGCCTAACTCAATAAAATTACAAAGTTGTAAAATTTGTACCTAAAATAGATTAGTGGAATCAAATAAAATAAGAACTAAAAAAATTAAATTAGGAGCTCAAGCAGCTTCCTTTAAGAATTCCCTATAAATAGAAATATCGATAGGTCTATTCACATCTGATTGAAAATCAACAATGTCTTGATAAATCTCATTAGGTAAAGGTTCCATTTGGCATCTTGAATAACATTTGTTAATGTCATTTTTTTTTATTGAAAACCTATCGCTTAAACGCTTAAAGATCGACAATGCCACAATGCAACTTGAGTTAGTTATATCGTCAGAGGTTCTAGATGCAATACGCAAAACTACTAGTATTCTCTATTAATCGAGTAAATAATTATTACTAATGCTTTTTCAAAGAGTTACCACCATGGAACCGAAGTCAATTGTTGAAGCCTCTAATCATTTTTACAATGAAACAAAAATCATAAGATGGATAAACAATTGTCCTAACTGCTAATTTTCATGTGTTGAAGTTCCACTAGAAATCGTATGTGGAATCATAGGTATTGAATGTTTTTTGCCATCTGGACTTACATATATATTCTCCTTCCCATATTCAGTATCAATGATTTTTTCAAAATGAGTCCCCCTTGGAAGATGTTGAAAATATTTTTGTGCTCTATTCATCTTAATATTATAGTTATTTAAAAATAACTATAATATTTCAAAACGACAACTATTGATTGTTTTATAAAAGTTTGGTAGCTAACTATTTGATTTTTCTAGTTCAGTTAATAATCTCCCCACTCTAGCTCCATTAACTCCAAGATCTCCTCCACCATATCTTGATGCTGATTTGATTTGAATCTTCTTATCAATTTTTAAAATCTCCAAGTCATCTGGAAATCTAAAAATCAAACTACGACAAACCCCTTTCCAATAACTTTGATTACTCTCTAAAACTTTTGTTCTAGGAATCTTCTGGGCAATTCTGACAAGTTGATCAAATGTCTTGTCAACATCTTCAAAATCTTTTTGAAAGAAAACGCAATTTAGTGGATTTAAACAGGGACTAAGACTTGATTTAAGATCTGGCATATTTCCCAATAGTTTATATATTGATCATGACACAAAGTTTATCCGCCCTGTGGTCTTGTTTTTCATAAATTTTACTCAGTAATGTCTAGTTTTTACTACATAAAATACCCATAGCAATAAAATTCTCCGATTAAATTGTAAAAACTGTATTTGTTAGTTATGAAACGATTAGATAAGACAGGGATGTTGCTTATTGTTTTTAGTGTGGCCTCAACACTTCCTTATCAGTTTCATAATCTATCTTCTGTGAGTTAAGCCAAGTTACTAATCCCTCTCTCTATAGATAGTACTAATAGGAGGCCTTTTGATCAAAGGCGGCTCAGCTCCATATCCAATCCATATAAAACCAATTATTTCCTCCTCAGATGGACTTATTTCTAAGATTTTATAAGTATTAGGGTCTTTTGTGATTTTACCTGTTGACCACTTGCAACCGACATAATCTGCAACAAGTGAAAGCGACAGGTTTTGGATTGCGCAAGCACAAGCGGCATAATCTTCGAGTTTTTGAACTTGATTATCCGTACATATTTGAGTAGCAATAAGCAAATGCGAAGGATTGAACATTTTGTCCCTTATTTTTTTTAAACTAGATTCATCTGTTGGCTTATCACCAAACTTCAGAGTTAGCTGTAGTTGATATAGAAGTTCTCGTTTTTTTATTCCAATTTTGGTAAAACGCCATGGAAAAGTTCTTCTATGGCAGGGCGCTTGATTAGCTGCACCTATTGATTTTTCAACAACTTCATTAGAAACACTTTTTTTAGAAAAAATATGAATTGTCCTTCTTTTTTGAATTGCTTGAGCTATTTCCATGATTTTTTGTTGACGTAATTAACTATAGTGCTCCGATAATGAATTTCTCACAGCAAGCTGATTAAAGGCTTGAATAAATAAACGATGATTTGATCTTCGACTTACTTGAATTTTTTCTGAATAGAAGTGCAAAAAAAAATCAACTGTTAAGCAACTTGATCAAAAACCACATTTGATGAGTTGGAGAACAAAGAGACTACTTGGCCTTTAGGTGTCTTGAACACGCGTTCAACTATTTCTCCATCATTGATAATCACTTTTGTATTCAAGGATCCAGCAGGTAAATTTGAAACTCTATTTTTTAAAATATTCTCTAGCTCTGGATAATGATCGTTAGGTTTCAGAGCCTCTTTTAAATCAGGATGCCTGTCGAAGATTGCGTCATCAAAGGTCTTAGACTTTTTCGTTAAAACCATGCTTGCAGATAGCTGTTACCTTTGACTTTTAACCTACTAATCTCACGACGTAAAGAGTATTTAAACTAGGATCGACTAAAAAATTAATAAGAAAACAACAAAATCATTCACGTAAGAAGAATTAAACCTAAATACTTTTCAAGCTAAAGCGACAATATAGCTATTATTGAATAGATGCATCAATCACTCTTTTTGTATCATAAAAAATTGGCGTTACCTCGGTACTCTTGTCATTAAATACTGACTGTGTAAAAACAGTAATGGCAGCAATACCTGGTGTAATAGGTAAAAACATAAATAAAGCTAACAATGTACTGTTAGGTTTGAACGATTTTTGCATTGATTATTAAATTCCAATATATATTCTCAACAACTTTTTAGTGAGGTGCGTGTAAGGTTTTCCCGGTAAAAGCTATTAATTTGACCTGTAATAAGACCTAAACACTTTTGGTCTCTTCCATAGCATTGAATAAATAGCTTCAAGTGCCTTTTGAGTTTTTGGAAGCTTACAACTTGGCCATGACTGTTCAGTAATCATTGTGATTATTTCGGAGTCAATACTATTTCTACATCCGAAAGCACCCATAAAACCAGAGTAATAGAACTCAAGCAAAAATACATATGTGCAGACTATTTTTAATGTAGATATTAATGTATAAGTAAACATAAAAAAAGGGGGTGGTTATGCCCCCAAATATCCCTTAATTTACTTTTGGTATGAATTACCTCTGTAAGTCAAGGATGCTTGCATTTGCTTCTTAGTTTCTGCTTGCCTAGAAGTGTAGACGTTACGTCTGTAACTAAGTTCTACAACTTTTTTTGGAGTAGCCTCTTTATGTTGAAGATACTCTTTGCCTCTGTAAGTAAGAACAGTCATTGTTCTTTCCCGTAGCGCTCAAGACCCCGTTCCATGTCTCAAGTCTTACTGCAGCTATAAAACAGCTGAACGTTATACAAACCTAACAGAAATTATCCTCAAATGATGTTCCTAGTGATACATAAAAGAAGGAATTTTTTAGTGTTAAACGAAATAATTACATTTTTAACTAAAAAGAACCATTTACCCAAAAAGAAAAAAAATTTTTTGCTGATCATTCACTTTTTTAAATTTTAAATAACCTACCTCTTTGTTCCTATTCTTAAATAAGCTATTCAATAAAAAGGTTAGATAATGGCCTGAATCGTCAATGTAGTTGACAGTTTAATCCAGATAAAACACTGTTATAAAAAATCAAATAAAATGCTTCTGTAACACTTCAAGAAGGTAAACCATTTAGGAGCCACACAAAAGCTTCATTATTTAAAATCCAGTTTTTGAGTACTGATATCACTATTAAATTAATAAAGAGAAGAACTATCAAACGAAACTTAGAATCATCCAAACCCATAAGTGCATGAAAATTTAATTTTTTTAAGCCACACCTATTAAAAAAACATAACAGTGCTGCGTATCTGGGAACATTGATATTAGCTAAAAGAATTTGCTTGAAGTTATCACATTACCTATGGTTCTCAGTCTCTTTTGAAAGGCTTACCACCTTTACTTAAATAATTTAGATACCTATCAGACTCTCTGAGGTAATAATTCCTGCTTTGACCTATATATTTTGCTTCAATTAATAGTTCAGTAACTTGAGGCCAAAAAGATTCCGGAACCAACTCGAGTGGGTTAATTGCATTTGGGTTCCAATTTAACTCAGTCAAGAATAGAAACCAAATAGACTTGCACTTATTGAAGTCAGACAAAGAATCTGAGTGAAAATTATTCATTTATGAATTGTATTGATTGAGCTGCCTTATCGGCTTTGATTCTTGCTTCACCAATTGTTGAAGCTTTTGCTACAGCTACACCCATTCGACGGCCTTCGGTTGAGATGGGCTTACCAAAAATAAACACACTTGTATTCGCTTGACTTAAGGCTTCTTCAACTCCCTTGTAAGCTATGTTTGTGGCTTTTTTCGAAGCCAAAATTACTCGGCTCGCAGAAGCTTCAGCACACGATATTTCTGGTATTGGCAAACCTAAAACAGCTCTAAGGTGTAATTCAAACTCATTTATATTTTGGCTTATCAGAGTTACCAATCCAGTATCATGTGGCCTTGGTGAAAGTTCTGAAAAAATCACCTCCTCACCCTTAATAAAAAATTCAACTCCAAACAAACCCACGCCTCCAAGATTATCAGTGACACATTTGGCAATCTGTTGAGCCTTCGCCAAGACACTTTCATCTAATTCAGCTGGTTGCCAACTACATTGATAATCTCCATTATTTTGCTCATGTCCTATGGGAGCACAGAATAATGTTTTACCATTAAATTGTCTAATAGTTAATAAAGTAATTTCCAAATCAAAATCAATAAATTCTTCTAATATAACTTTATTAGATTTACCTCTTGATTTTTCAATAGCCAAGGTCCAAGCCTGTTCAAGTTCATTTTTATTGTTAACTAAACTTTGTCCTTTACCTGAAGAACTCATAACTGGCTTAATCAACAAAGGATAACCAATCTTCTCTGCATGAAAATCTAGATCAGATTGATTCATCGCGTAACTGAATCTTGCAGTTCTTATATTTAATTCATTTGAAGCCAAATCCCTGATTTTATCTCTATTCATAGTTATTGCAGTAGCTCTAGCATTAGGTATTACTGTAATCTTTTGTTCGATATCCTTTAAAACATCGACTGCTAATGCTTCGATTTCAGGAATAATAATATCAGGTTTACACTTATATATCGCTTCTATAAGTTCATTATCGTTATTCATATTTAACACCTCGAATTGATCAGCCACCTGCATAGCAGGAGCATTATTATATCTATCACAGGCAATAACATAACAACCTAATCTTTTTGCAGCTATTGCCACCTCTTTACCTAATTCTCCACTACCTAAAAGCATTATCTTCTTTGGGAAAAAATTCATAATCTTATTTATAGGTCAAGAAAATAGATATAAATATAATAAGCATAAAAATCTTAAATAGATTAAATTAATAGAAAAAGAAGTAGAAGTTAACAAGGTTTTTAAATGAAAGATAAAATTTTTCTAGATAAAGAATTAAAAAGACTCCTCAGGAATTAAATGTTCTCATTAAATTAAGGCACTTATAATTTTGGTTAGAATTAACTGGTTATTAGCAGATATCTCTTCTAATCAAGAAAACAGAAAAATGATATTTCAACTACCTCAATAGTTTTAATTACTACTCTTTAGTAATGAAATGGTCTTAACTTTGACATTAGGTACAACCTAATTTGACAACAATAATAATGAACCTTAGTAGAAGCAAACAAATTTATTCCTTTTAATGTCATCGCTAGAGCTTGTTTTGATAATGTTTTTTGGGAATAAGCCTGCATATGCAAACGATCAAGACAACCTAAATAAAGACATAAAAATAATTAATGGCAAAATTTACAAGCACGCCTCATGAATTTTCAAAACTTGTAATTATAATCGATGTAATTAGTCAGATTTTTCACCGAATACAATAATAATGTGATTAGCTGTGCAAACTCTTTACGAGTGGAGCAAAGTTAGTTAAAAGAAAAGAATAACTTCGACTCATTCATTAATGGTTGCCAAGAAAAAAGTTAAAGACTTCAAGAACCTGGATCAGTTCCCAAATTTAAAAGAAGCTGTTGTACCAGCTATCAAGACATTACCCACAGGATCAATGAACACCAAAGTAATTATTAATGAAGGTGAAATTGTAGAGAGAGTGTATGAGACACCAAAAGGTGAGATCATATCACTATTTCCAAATCAATCTTCAAAAGAAGCTGCGTAAACAATCTATTTTTTAACTGATCAATGTCTTCTAAAGAATAAATTATCTCAATCCTAAAAGCATTTGCTTCTACAGAGAGAATGGGATCATTCTTTGTAGGCAATGCAACTACAGACTTTTTGTTTATTAGACCAAGCGCGAATCCCATTGATGCAAAAGGTTTTCAGAACATGTGGTCCTCAGGAGATCTTGTATTAGAAAGCGCAGAAATCACAAAGGGACATAAACTTGAACTCTTAGGCACAAATGCTGCTAAGTGCGTTTCTACCTTAGGATATAAATTTACTTACAAGGCTACTCAAAATAAAGACCTATCAACAGTCACTTCGATTTTTAAAAAATTGACGAAAAATGGAAAGTAGCATGGATGCAAAGATCCTCAGGCCAATCAGATATTACTTTATGGAACGACTAATTTAAATTTACTTCTCAACGATTAATTGATCGTAAATTGGTTATGTCTGAAAACCTCTTAAGAATTATTCAAAAAGTAGAGATGATTTAAAAGAGAAGCAAATAATATTTGAATTGATAGAGAAGACCAATGTTTGAGAGTTAACTTCGAGTTAATGACAACCTCCTAACTAGGGCCAAAAGAATACAATAAAAATAAAAATAAAATGAGCGATTACTCAAAACATTAAAGAAGACTAAATCGTAATTGCAAGAAAAATGAATTGATCCTTGAAATCAGAATCAAACAATTCCTGGAACGATCCAGCCTGTTATTCCGTAGTTAATGACTGCTGCAAAGAAACCCATCATCGCTAGACAGCCATTCATTTGCTCTGCAGTTTTCCAGTAGCTTGTTTCCTTATTCATTAAACAACACCTGGGATGATTTGACCGGTTGTTAGGTAAGCGCCGACAAGGGCCCAACATCCAACAAATGCTGCGTAGCCATTCAGTCTTTCGGCA
>QCFJ01000017.1 GCA_003280265.1 Prochlorococcus sp. AG-363-G03
CTTAATCAGTTGATAACTAATAAGAATGTTCGGATCTTCTTGAACCTTTATTATCGCTGTTACTTTTTGACCAAATGTATATGGTGCTTTATATGTGTGTTCAATAATTTTATAATTACTACTATCTTTGATAAGTTTGACTTGTTTAATATCAGGCATTTTTTTTCCCGTTTCCTTATAATTAGTCAAAGTTTCCCATACTTTGATAGGACTCTGATTTATTATTATGGTAGCTGTTATTTTGCCTTCTATTCTACTTATAAATGGCTTGTTCTTTTCCGCGTAGGATGATTGATTTAAATAAAAAGGTATTATGAAAAGTAACAATACAGTAGGAAAAATATGATTTTTTCGTTGCGACCTCTTTTTTGTAAATTTTTCAGAGAATTTAATCATGGCTAAAAAATCTATTAAAAGTTCAGTACAAGAAAAATCATTACAAAAGCAAATACATCGTACTTATTTTATAAGCGGATTTGATCCCAGAGGAGCTGCACACTACAAGAGAATGTTTCAGTGTGATCTTAAGACTCAAGGCTTTACATTAGGGCAAAGGATCACTAATGGCTTCATAACAAGATGGCCTATAACTATTAATGATAGATGTTTCTTTGATAGTCAATCTGAAAAAACATCTGAACTTTGTTTTCTTCATTGGGATGATATCGCAAGAGACAACTGGCCTAAGAGTCCAATGTCAATGGTTTTAAAATGCCTTGAATTTGCTTATTGGTATTTTTTTCAGGGAGGATTCAATACTTACTATAAATTATTTCCTGGCGTTGCAGTATGTGGCGCTTATCCGCCTGCCTTCCTCCTTTTATCTATTTGCATCTCTTGCGGGTTTGCAGGTTTAATAGAATCATTTGATTTTATTAATAATCAAATACTTAATATAAAACTTTTGATTCTTTTATTGACATTATTTTCATCTCTTTATTTTTTCTGGGAAATAGCTAATTCGCTAGGTATTGTTTGGCTATCTAGATCTATTTTTTTTACTCACAAGTTAGGTCTAACTTCTGATAAAGAGTTGAGAGATCGAATAACTAAATTCGCAGATCAATTAACCTTTCTTGAGATGAGTGAACCTTCATACAAATTAAAAATAGTAGGCCATAGTAGTGGTTCGTTTGTTTTAGCGATGTTGGCAGCGGAGTTGCACCGAAGACCTAATCAAACAAATCTATGCAAACGTATGTCTTTACTTACCTTGGGACAAAATCTTGCGAACTTAAGTATATATGAAAAGGCTAATTCTTTTCGAGAAGATTTAGAAGAGTTAGGGCGTCTGCCCAAAATCAATTGGTTGGATATAACCTCAAAAGATGACCTTTTATGTTTTGCTGGTGTTAATCCATACACCAGTTGTGGATTGTCTATTCCATTTTCCAAATCATATCCAAGGATGAAAATTATTCAATTAGCACCATTAAAAAACAAATTTTCTAGGATGAATTTATTGTTTAATCAGTTTGAAATTCATTTCAATTATTTGCGAAAAAATTGTCACGATGTTGATTTCATTGGATTATTAATAAATACTAAATAGATTATGCAGAAATTAATAACAGCGACTTCAAAAGATCCTCCTTGGCCAAAGCCAAAGCCATACACGGGAAATATTTTTAAAAGGCTAATTAGGGGGTGGAATTCTTGGTTGGGGTTATTGAATGAATGGGATTTCCGTATTAAATTAGGTGAATTAAATATTTTAGGACTACCTGTTTTTTTAGTTAATGATGCAAATTTAGTTAGAAGAGTTCTTGTAGATGAAGTTGATGATTTTCCAAAACATCCATATACTTTGTGGATTCTTGAACCATTGATTGGCAGAGCTATTTTTTCTGTCAATGGAGAAGAATGGGCTTTTCAACGACGTTTAATCGATCAAGCTTTTCAAATAGCTAATTTAAAGAGGGTTTTTCCTTCAATGTCTTTAGCTACAGAATCCTTTTTAAAACGAATCAAAAAAAATAACAACTTATCTTTCTTAAATATTGATAAAGAAATTACTTTGGTCACCGCTGATGTAATCATACGAACTATTTTAAATAGAGAACTTGAACAGGAAGAGGCGAATAAAATCTTTCAGGCCTTTAGTCGCTACCAGAAAAATGCTGGAAGAGCCTTAATTTTTCGCTTCTTAAGATTGCCAAAGAAATTGATTCAATCTACTTTAAATAAAGATGCACTTTTGATTCGTACTTGGATCCAAAAGATAATTAGTAATAGACTTGAAGAATATAAAAATAGAAAAGAAAAATTTATTCCTCCTAAAGATCTTTTAGATAGTCTTATACAAGCTAAAGATCAAAAAACAAATAAATCATTCTCTGAGAAAGAGTTAATTGATCAAGTCTGTTTTTTGTTTTTAGCTGGGCATGAAACTTCAGCTAGTTCATTAGGTATGACTTTATGGTTAATTGCTTTTGATTCGAGAGTTCAGAACCTAATTCGTAAAGAGGTTGATTCTGTTGTAGGAGAACGCGGATCGAATGAAATGCTTGGAGTGGAAGATATTCGAAAACTTCAATACTGCGGAGCTGTTTTTAATGAAACTCTACGATTGTACCCACCAGTTACTTTTTTTATTCGATCCAGATCTCAATCTAATACTAATTTTGAAGTAGATAAACAAAAATCTCGATGTCCATTAGGGGCACTATTAACATTATCTCCTTGGGTTATTCATAGGCATGAAAATCACTGGCCTAAACCAAATAAATTTGAACCTGAACGTTTTTTAGAAAACAATCTTGAATCTCTTCGAAGAAATGTTTTTTTGCCTTTTGGATTAGGGCCAAGAAAATGTCCAGGTGCTTCTTTTGCTCAGCAAGAAGCTATTTTAATTTTAGCCGAACTGATTCGCCGCTATAAATTTTTTCCAGTAAAAAATCACATACCTAATTTGATAGGGTTTTTAACTTTAAGAACCAATAATGGAATTTATATAAATTTATCTCCTAGAATTTAATGGAAATTTTTGATCCTAATCGTGTTGATTTGGATCGTTGCATTTGTCCCATATCCATTAAACCTACAGCATTACTTAGATATAGATCAATATTAGTACTATCATTGAATAACCATCTAAGCCCCATAGTACTATTGCTTTCATTGATCTGCGAAGATATTAAATTTAATTCTGGAATTAATTGAAGCCTGTTGCTTAATTGATAGTTTGCACTTAAACCTAATCCAAAAATATTTTCAATCCCATTCCATGCCAATTTGGGATTGCTATTAATAGCTAGTTTATTGTTAAATTCATAAGTTTGAATTGATTCTAAAAATACATATCCTGAGTTATTTTTTTGATCATTATGTCTACCGGCAGAAATTCTAGCTGACAACCAAATTGGATCACCTTTAAGTTGAGATAACCAAACCCCTTTACCACCTATGCGCCAATGGTAGCCATCATTACTAAGGTAGTTCTTTTGGAGAGAGCTTGATTGAGGTGCATTTTTAAACCATCCAAATTGATATAAATGAACCTGATATATGTTCGATAGAGATTTGGCCAAAAGAGTAGATATATTTCCTTTATTGTCTATATTTGTTGTTATCTGAACAGTCTTATCTGGTGGCACAAGCGCTGTGCTAACAGTCATGCCTCCAGTTGACAATGAAAGTTGTCTTTTCGTAAGGCTAGGTTGAGGAGAGTCCTTTGCTCCTGCGGTATAGTGAAATCGGCCCGAGTAGCCAAGTTGATTGGATGAAGGAATTGTTAATAAGCTTGTTGCGGGAGTAGTTCCCCAACCATTAGTAACGGCTCCTTCAAGTCTTATCCTTGGATTAAGTTTCCATCCTAAACCTGCTGTGTAAACTGGGACTCTTTTAAAATCAAGATCAGCATCAAAGCTATTGCTACCAGGTCCAAAGGGATAAAGTAAAGAGCTAAAAAATTCAATCTCTTTAATTGGATTCCATAAGCCTCCTGCTCCAAGCCAAATATTATTACCATAAAACTCACCTTCCCCTCCTTGACCTTTCCCTTGATTAGAGGGGAGAAAACTAGCACCTGGCGTTATTGTTAATTGTGTTTTAGGTGAGGTGTTAAATGTCATTGGCAATGCAACTGAGCCAATAAGATTATTAGTAAATACTCTTTCGCCAGAGTCATTAAATATATTTGGACTTGCATTATCTTTTCCTTTGCAACCTGTTGAATCACAACCACCACTACCTACGTTCCAAAGTTCTAGTGAACTTGTAAGACCTAAATTAAAGAATTTGTTCTTTTTGGATGTTTCAGCCAAAACATCCCTTCCAATTATTTTCCATTGAATAGCGGTTCCATAACTTTGCCATAGATTGGCTGGAAGTATTTTCAACCCTTTGATTTGAGAATAGAGAGGATCATCAGCTTCAGAAGTAAATGCAGAGATCTGCAAATTATTAGTTATTCCAAAATCAAATCTTGTACTGTAATTTTGATTTCCTGTTCCACCAGCAGCTCCACCTTTGAATGGCGAATTAATTATGTTTGAAAATCTTTTTTCGTTCTCTGGAAGTTGATTGGAGGTAGGGACAGATAGCCCCAGTCGAAGTGTAGGGGAATAGTCATAGTAATCAAGCTCATTCTTGTTATTTTCAATATCAATTTCATTAAAACTCTTTGGATATTTTTTTATAAGAGCGTCTTTATCTCGAATATGATTTTCCTGATTTACAAATGTTCCAGAAGAAGGGGGTTTTTCTAAAAACAAAGTTTCATCTTCAGTAATCTTTTTCCACTCAGGGTGGGTTATTTTTGTTTCACCAATTGAAAGTTTTTCCCATTTTATTGCTTCATCTGCTTTGATTATTTTTATAATTTCTAAAAATGGAATTAAAGCTAGAAAAAAATATATATATTTTCCAAGTTTTAGGGAATTCACTTTTCTACTATAAATTAAGTAAGTAAATTAATCATTTATTAATTCAACCCAAATATATTTGCATTCCTTTATTTTTTCAATAGATTATGGACAGGAATTTAATTGGCTAATAAATATTTTTAAAAAATCAAGATTCATATTAAGACTTAGATTTTAAGGATAATTCTAAATCATAGCTCAATCTTTCTAGCTCTTCAATTCCAAGCGATCCGAAGTTAGAAGGTTCATAAAAAATACTTCTAATAAAGATAGATTTTTTGAATATTTGAATATATGTTTGTTGATTCTGGAAAGATAGTTGGAGTTTACTGAACATTATTAAGAAGAAGTATTAAATACTCCTAAAAATTTTCAGATGACTCAGATACAAGGCCCTATTTAATATCAGGAGTTAAAACTGTTAACAATAGTTTTTTTGGAAGGTCTAGGGAATAGTTACAGAAATAAACCAAAATCTTTTAGGTATTTATATAACCAAGGAGTTATACTAAACCATTAAAGAGCATTAATTTAATATTATCTAATTAGTTGTCATTAGATGTAGTTCCTGTTTTATTAATATTTTTTATAATTAATCATAACCTCTTGGGTTTAATATTTGCCATTTCCAACCATCTAAACACATTTTCTCTAAATCTCTTTTTGGCGACCAATTTAAACAAGAAAGTGCTAGACAATTATCTGCAACTACTTTGCAAGAATCACCAATTCGTCTGCCAGCAAAATTCTTAGATATTTTTACATTATTTACTTTCTCAAATGTATCTATAAGTTCTAGCACACTCGTTCCTAAGCCTGTACCAAGGTTTAGGTTAACTAATTTTTTTTCAAAATTATTTAAATATTCTAGAGCAGCAATATGCCCTTCAGCGAGATCCATAACATGAATATAATCTCTTACACAAGTTCCATCTAATGTAGGCCAATCTTGACCAAAAATAGACAATTGATCCAAAATTCCAGCAGCCACCTGGGTAATATAAGGGAAAATATTATTAGGAATACCTATAGGGGATTCTCCTATAATTCCAGATGAATGAGCACCGATAGGATTAAAATATCGTAGATTGGCAATCTTCCATTTATCAGTTTGGTTATTATATGTGTCATTTAGTATTTGCTCAATAGCCACCTTAGTTCTTCCATAGGGGTTTATAGGTTTAATTTCTGAATTCTCTTTAAGAGGTAGACTATTTGAGAATCCATAGATAGTTGCACTACTACTAAATACAATTGTTCGACAATTATATTTATCCATTACTCTTAATAAATTAATGGAGCCATTCACATTTACATCCCAATAAAGTAAAGGGTCAAGTACCGACTCTTGCACAGATTTTCTACCTGCAAAGTGAATAACAGCCTTGATAGGATTACCAAGATCTTTATATCTTATAAATAATTTTTCTACTGCTTTTTCGTCTCTAATATCAGCTATTTCAATATCAATACTAATATTTTTAACTCTATTATTTCTTTTTACAATATCAAGGACTCTTTGAAGAGATTTCTTATGACTATTAATATAGGAATCAATTACTGTTATCTCATACCCTTTTTCAAGCAAAGCAAGACAAGTGTGGCTTCCTATAAAGCCTGCCCCCCCTGGAACTAAAATTCTCATATAATAGACTAAGCTAATTAATTTGTTTCTACTATATTATAGTGATTAATTTTTATAATAATTAAGATAACATTTTGCAAATTTATGAACACCAATTTCTATTGAAGTTGAGGGTTTAAAATTCACCCAATTCTCTAATAAATTCATTTTCGCAGAAGTAGATTCTACATCTCCTGGCTGCATTGGCATGAAATTCTTTATAGCTTTTACACCAAGTTCATTTTCTAATATCTCAATAAATCTTAGTAATTCAATTGGATCACTTTTCCCAATATTAAAGATTCTATAAGGTGCAAAAGAGGTAGATTGATTTGGCTTTAGATAATTAAATTCTTTATCAACATATACAGGCTTATAGCAACATCTATAAACTCCTTCAATAATATCATCTATATAGGTGAAATCCCTTTTCATACTTCCATAATTAAAAACATTAATTGGTTGTCCATTTAGAATAACTTTTGCAAAGATTATCGGGGCCATATCAGGACGGGCCCAAGGACCATAGATAGTAAAAAAACTTAGTCAGTGCAGGGAATTCCATAAAGATGGCTATAAGAATGCGTAATCAATTCATTAGCTTTTTTAGCAGAGGCAAACAAACTAAATGGATGATCTACAGCTTGAGATTCACAAAAAGGTAAGTTCTTGTTAACTCCATATACTGAACTACTAGAAGCAAAAATGAAATTATCAACTGAGTGATTGCGACATTGTTCAAGCAAGTTTGAGAAGCCAACTAAATCACATTGAATATAAGCTGATGGACTTTCCAAGGAGTATCTTACGCCTACTTGTGCCGGAAGATTAATTACAATATCTTGATAGTGAGTGTTAAAAATATCATTCAGAGAAGATTCATTCTCCAGTGATGATTTATAAAATTTCCATTTAGCAGAAGACTTTCACAAACTTCAGTAATTTCTTTTAAGCGTTATTTCTTTAAATTAATGTCATAGTATGAATTCAAATCATCAAAACCTATTAAATTTTTACCATTTTCGATTAAACGAATTGCCAAGGCTGCTCCAATAAAACCAGCGGCTCCAGTAACTAATATTTTTCATGCTTTAAAATGATTGATATTAATAATATTCAATGAAATGATTTCTTTAAAAATTCTAAACTATAAAGTTACCTATTTAGGAAGATTCAAAAGAAATCTTACATATTACTCCTAGGTATATATCAAGTAAAAATATAAAAATAAATTAATTAATAGTTCTTATTTTAAGATTAAAAAATTGAATTCATATGATAGTTAATTTAGGCAACCTTTTTAAAAAGTTTGTCTAAACTCATCTTCTGAAAGATTTAATGGGTAACCACATTTATCAACGACCGCAATAGAAACTTTTTCAGCCAAGTCCTTAGTATTAATGTTCTCAATCCCTTTCTTCTTTTTGAAAATAGCCATATTCTCCTTCATAGCAAAACTTACCGCACTTTCCTGAGATAGACCAAAACCAACTCCATTGCAAAATTTATTTGAAAAGTCTTTAGCAATTCTTTCAAGTAATACATCAGTTTGCTTAATTGGTAATGCATTTACCTTTAGATCAAATGAAGAGAAAACAAATAAAAACAAACAAAAGATTGAAAAAAATCCAATTCGAAGTTGTGTCATTTTTTTTCAAACTCTAAATTTTATTAAATTATTTTAAAACCACTTTTATAGAAAATTTTATAGATAATTGTAAAAATCATATTTTCTTAATATAAGAAAGTAAATCAATCAATAAATTAATCTTCAGAGAATCGTTCAATTTACTTTTTACGCAGAATTATATTTAATGTCTCTAATTTCCTAAAACCCTCAGTTAAACAGTGCTTTATGTTTTTCGTTAATGTATATAATGTACGCAATCTAAGCAAGACAAGAGTTATGGATGCATTAAAAAGCGCCTCTGTGGCATACATCCATTACTTAAGTTTCATGCTTTGTTTTGGAGCATTGGTATATGAAAGGATTAGCTTGAAATCCGATCCAAGCAGACAAGAAGCAATCTCTATGGTTATCGCAGATATAATATACGGAATTGCAGGTGTAGCTCTTTTAATCAGTGGAATTTATCGAGTAATAAAATTTGGTCAAGGTTCCTACTTCTACACTCACAACCCTATTTTTTGGACAAAAATAGTTACTTTTGCTTTAGTGGGTTCCTTATCATTATATCCAACAATAACTTATATTTTATGGGCAATCCCTTTAAGCAAAGGTAAATTGCCAGAAGTTACTGCTAATTTAGTTTCTAGATTAAGATTAATTATAAATATCGAATTATTTGGTTTTTCATTAATACCCTTTTTAGCAACATTAATGGCAAGGGGTATAGGAGCAAATTAGATCAAAAAAAAATTTAAAATCCATTCCTTCAGATATTAAAAACATACAACTACCAGACAAAGAGATCAAAAGTTAGAAAACTAAATTTTAAAGAAAATCCAACCTGTACAAAATCAAGAGAAAATATAAAATTTTGGTCAAAATCCACGAAAAAAAAATTTTTTAATCCAAAATAACCTTTCAAATCAAGACCATGGAACAAGTTAGAGAAAGAAAAGTACAACTTGAACTTTTCCACATTTTTTTGTTTTCCAAATATTGCAGAATGTTTTGTCTAGGATTATTAACAAGAACCTTGTTATGTATCAAGAGATACTGATACTCCAAAAGCCTTTGCAGTAAAGGGTTTTAGGAGAATACTTATTTTTTGCAATTAATCCACTTATAAAATTGCCATCGATGCGATTGAGAAAATTTAAAGTTTGTGAATTTGTGGAAAAGTGGAAAACTCCATAAAAAGATTCAATAAGCATTAATGCCACTATCAGTTTTTAATTTTTAAAAAGTAATCAATTTAAAACTTTTCACTAAGCGAAAAAGAATCCTAAGCCAAACAAATAGAAGTTCGAACTTGTAGTCATTCTAGTGTTTCTAGGCAAGATTTTCTTCCCTTCTTCGAGCTCCTCAATCAATGAATATAATCTCTTTTCTAGAACGTAGATAGTTTTAAATTAAATAAATTCGATAATTCACTGTCAAGAAATATCCAAAAAAATTAATTAACAAACTTTTCTTAAACAAAATTAATAAAATGAATAAAAATCAAAGGTATTTTTATTGAAATAAAAATTTATGCATAATGATCCTTTCTCGTTGTATAAGAATAAAGACAGAGACTTTCATATATATTTCGTATGTAAGGAAGAAATTATATAAAATCAAAAAGAGTAGGTGTTCGAATAAGAAATCATTACTTACCTAAAGAAAATATTTATTCAACTATTGAAGTCAAAAAAAAATAATTAATTTTTAGTTCGTTATCAAAAATAGACCTAAGTTTTTCGCCACACAGCGGCTAACTTCCCTTGAACACAAACTTGTTCAGCGTCAATTTCTATAGGTTCATAATCTGGATTAGCTGCTTCTAAACGAACCAAGCTTCCATCACGAAAGAAGTGTTTTAAAGTAGTTCCCAACCCTGGGACCATTGCGCTCACTACAGTTCCGTTTCTTAAGCGAGAAGGATCATTAACAGGTTCCATTAAGACCATATCTCCATCTGCAATATAAGAATTAATCATAGAATCTCCATTTACCGTCAAAGCAAAAAGTCCTTTCAATTGCAGGACTG
Organism: Prochlorococcus sp. AG-363-G03; assembly: GCA_003280265.1. Lineage (GTDB taxonomy): Bacteria > Cyanobacteriota > Cyanobacteriia > PCC-6307 > Cyanobiaceae > Prochlorococcus_B. The sequence continues at coordinate 10,149 of QCFJ01000017.1, forward strand.
AATCCATGTCCAAAGTTTCTTGAACGTCATCAAAAGTCTCCACCAACCCTCCTGCTGCTATTGCCCCTAAAACAGGTACGCCAGAGATTCTTTCTTCTACCAATTGCAGAGTTCTAGCCTGACCTTCTTGCCATTTTATCCAACCTTTTTCCTGTAAATGTCTTAATCGACTTTGTATTGGCGCAGGAGACCTAAGTCCCATAGCCTGCATCATCTGTCTAATTGAAGGGCTATGATGTTGATCTTCAATAAAATCTACAAGCCAGTCATATAGTTCTTGCTGAGCATTAGTTAGAGATTCACCTGGCATCAGAATAAATTAGGTACATATGTCCTTCAATACATATGTACCTAAAATATTTCAACATCGCAACCCTAAAGCCCTCCAAGCTGGACAGCCAGCAAAGCTTGTTGAATATGGAGGCGATTCTCAGCTTGATCAAAAACATAACTATTTTTACTCTCTAAAGCCTCTTCTGTAATTTCTTCTCCTCTATGAGCGGGTAAACAATGCAAAAGAATTACTTCTTTATCGGCAAGATCTATTAATTTTTGATCAACTTTATAATTTTGAAAAATTTCTTTTCTCCTAATTTGCTCTTCTTCTTGCCCCATAGATGACCAAACATCTGTATAAATTACCTGAGCTTCTTTAACAGCAATTAAGGGATCATCAGTAATAGATATCTTTGCACCAAGCTCAGAAAGAGATTTAGCTTGATCTATTATTTTTGCTTTTACCTCAAATCCTTTTGGAGAGCATATTTTTACATTAACTCCCAATAAAGCTCCGCAGAGCATCAATGAATTAGCGACATTATTACCATCTCCGATGTAAGAAAGATTGATTCCTTCAAGGTTTCCGAATTTTTCTTGAATAGTTAAATAGTCTGCTAATGCTTGGCAAGGATGCTCAAGGTCGGTCAAAGCATTTATTACAGGGATAGTTGACCATCTAGCATATTCTTCTAACTCTTCCTGAGAAAAAGTTCTAATTGCCAAGACATCACAATATCGGCTCAAGACCCTGGCTGTATCTTTAATAAGTTCACCTCTACCAAGTTGAGTAACTTGGGGATTCAAATCAACAGTCTGGCCACCAAGTCTAGCCATTGCCACTTGAAAACTAACTCTTGTCCTAGTGGAAGCTTTTTTGAATATTAAACCTAGGACTCTATTGCCAAGATCTATCCTTCTATTACCGGTTTTAAGCTGTTTTGCTAAATCAAATAAAGATAATACCTGATCAAAATTTAAATCAGATGAGGAAAGAAAATTAGTGTTAGTTAAAGAACTTAGAGTAGAAGCTAAGCCCTTAGATGCTGAAGCCACAAAAAAAGCCTCAAATATCCTTTATCGAGGATAAAGGATATAAAAGTCAAGTTTTTAATTTAAAACTTTTTCTGGCATAACACTGTTGGATAGCATTTCTTTAAGTTCATCTCCCTCTATAACTTCTTTCTCAAGGATCTTTTGAGAAATATCTTCTAACAATGAAAGGTTATTTTTAAGAATGTTTAGGGCCTTTTCGTGAGCATCGTCTACTAAACTTCTAACTTCTTTATCAATGGCTTGAGCTGTAGCATCACTCAACTCTCTTCTAGGATTATTATTACCACCAAGGAATTGCCCACCCCCTTGCTTGTCGTAAGCCAAAGGACCAAGTATGTCGCTCATTCCGTAAGTACCCACCATTTGTTCAGCTAAATCAGTGGCTCTCTGAAGATCATTAGATGCACCAGTAGTTATTTTTCCAAAAATTATTTCTTCCGCTGATCTTCCACCAAGAAGAGTTGCAATTTGGCCTTGTAAATCCTCTTTTGAATTTAAAAATCTTTCTTCTGTAGGCAATTGAAGGGTATAGCCCAATGCGCTCATACCTCTTGGAACAATTGAAATTTTTGCGACTTTACTACCCCCCGGCATTAGATGACCGACTATTGCATGACCGACCTCATGGTAAGCAACTATCTTTTTCTCATCATCTTGTAGAACTCTGCTTTTTTTCTCTAGACCTGCAACTACTCTTTCAATAGCTTCATTTAAATCTTTTTGCTCAACAGCTGTTCTCTTTCCTCTAGCAGCTAGAAGTGCAGCTTCATTAACCATATTAGCTAGATCGGCACCAGCGAACCCACTTGTTGCTTGAGCGATTCTTTCGAGATCAATTTCATTCGAAAGTTTTACTTTTTTTGTATAAATTTCAAGAATAGTTTTTCTTCCAGATAAATCGGGTCTATCTACTAAAACTTGCCTATCAAATCTACCGGGACGAAGTAATGCAGCATCAAGCACTTCAGGTTGATTGGTTGCTGCAAGGACAATTACAGGTTTGTCAGTTGAAGCAAAACCGTCCATTTCGGTAAGCAATTGATTTAGTGTTTGCTCTCTTTCATCATTCCCACCAACAACGCCCATTGAACCTGATCTACTTTTTCCTATGGCATCAAGTTCATCAATGAAAATAATGCAAGGAGCTTTTTTCTTAGCTTGTTCAAATAAATCTCTAACTCTTGCAGCTCCTGCACCAACAAATAGTTCAACAAATTCCGAACCGGAAATAATGAAGAAAGGTACTTCTGCCTCTCCTGCTACTGCTTTTGATAAGAGTGTTTTACCAGTTCCAGGTGGACCAACTAATAAAACACCTTTAGGAATTCTTGCACCAATATCTGTATATCTCTGTGGCTTTTTGAGAAAATCAACTATTTCTGTTAATTCATCTTTCGCTTCATCAACTCCTGCTACATCATCAAAAGTAATTTTGGATTCATCATCAGGAACATAGACTTTAGCTTTACTTTTGGTAAAGCTAAGAGCTCCTTGAGCTCCTCCTCCACCCATACTTCTGCGGGCGAAAAATTGAAGAACTAGTATAAAAATTAGAGGGGGTACTACCCAACTAAGGATGGTTGAAAATATATTAGGTTTCTTGGGCGGTGCCGCTGCAAACTCAACGCCTTTTTTCTCAAGCCTTTGAGGTAACTCCATATCAAAAATAGGAGTTGTTGCAAGAACAGATGGTGCTCCTTCTTCCGCTGTGGATAGTTCATATCTGATCTGATCTTGAGTTATGTATGCACGTTTAACTTCTCCATCATCAACTTGATTGATAAAAAGCGAGTATGGAACTCTTGGTACTTGTGTATTTTGGCTTGGAAAAAAACTACTAAATAAAAGAAGCGCTCCAAAACCAATGAGAATTAAATTAATTATTCCAAAACGTCTATTTGGTTGATTCTCGTCCTGTCGTATTGGCATTAGCTAAAATTTAATTCATACTAAGTTAATCAATTTTTATCCCAAATCGACTTATTTAACTGGAGGGAGATCCGAACGAATATCAAATACTTAAAAATTAACCCCCTAAAAAAGAAGTTTCCAACAGAGATCTTCTCCTTTTCGTTCCAAAATAGAATGTTGCAATTTGTAGGTGGAATCTAATGATTCAAATCCAAAATTGTTCAGGGGACTCATTGCTGACTTACCTCCTAAGAGCTTTGGCGCAATAAAAACTACTAATTCCTGAACACAATTTGCTTCAATTGCACTTGTAGCTAATTGGGGCCCACATTCCCAAAGAATTTTATTGCACCCTTTTTTCCCAAGCGAACTTAGCAATTCAGAGGGATCATCACTAGTTAATCTCAATTTTTCAGGACCATCTGGCAAATCAGAAAAGAAAGCTTCATTCCCTTCTGGGCCATAAGCAATTATTGTTTTTGCAGTTTTTGTATCCCAAAGTTTTGCAGCCTTAGGTAAAGTCAATGACCTTGTGAAAACGACCCTCAAAGGTTCAAAATTCGATTTCCCCCTTGAAGTCAAAAGAGGATTATCGGCACGAAGTGTTCCACCTCCAACTATTACTGCATCACACTTAGATCTGATTTGATGAACCGAATTCCTCGCAGGAATATCTGTAATCCATTTACTACAACCATTAGGCAATCCAATTCTGCCATCTAAGCTCATTGCCCATTTAAGAATTCCCCAAGGACGTCCATGACGAACTCGAAAAATAAATTCACGATTTATTAATTCACATTCATTTCTCAAAACTCCCACAATAACTTCAAGCCCAGAGTCTTTTAATCTTGAAATTCCATTACCTGAAACTCTTGGATCTGGGTCTACCATCCCAACAACAACTCTTTTTAAACCTGATTTTATTATTGCTTCCGTACAGGGAGGCGTTAAGCCTTGATGGCAGCAGGGCTCTAAGGTTACAACAATTGTTCCATTAACAGACTTATCCCCCGCTTGAGCAAGTGCTTCTATTTCGGCATGAGGGTTACCTGCTCCTGTGTGATATCCCTCTCCAACAAGTCTTCCACTCGAATCGAGGACAATAGATCCTACAAGGGGGTTTGGACTTGTCCTACCTTCTGCCAACAAAGCTAGTTGGATTGAACGTCTCATCCATGGAACCCAAACTTTTTGATCCTCAGGAACATTAATCATTTTTATTCAGTCAATGATCTCCATTCACTTACTAAGTATGGCGGGATTGGTAAATCATTTATTAACCCAGGCAAGCGAAGTCTTAAGGGTCTGTTTTTATCTAACTCAGCAATCAAATTAGTCAGCTCAAATTCTGCAGCAGAATCATTCAGCGTTTCAGATTTGATTATACTATTTTTTGTTATATCTTTTAGATTCCAATTCTTTCTACCTGAATTAACTATCAAGTTAGTTGGATGATCAATCCTTAATGAGCCTGGGTAACCCACAATTCTTAAAATCAAACTCTTGGACTCTTTAGAACTCGGATAGACTATAAGTTGCCAAGTTTGGTAATCCAAGTCTTTGAGGCTCTCTAAGCTTCTTTTAATCTCTTTTTTCTGATCATTAAAAGTGACTTTTGAATCTGCATGACTTTTATTTGCGCTAATAAAAAAACAACAACAAATCAAAAGGCAAGTAACTATTAGACGTAATAAATTACGAAATTCTTCCATCACCAATATCTTTATTTTCAGATTCAAGTAGTGCATCTAATGCTATTGCTGAGCGAACGAGTGACTGATATTTCTTAATGATACGTTGATTACGTTCAACTATTTGGGAAGGATCATATTCTTCTGAATGATTAAAAGGGTTTTCAAAGACTTGCACTTCATCGTCCATTAATTCTAAATCTTTTTGTTGCTTAATCAGAGCTATCAAAATTTGATGCAGTCGGGATCTTCTTGTTAAGTTTTTATCAGTTTCATTTTTTTTAAGATTCACAAACTTTCAAGCTACTATTGAAGTTTTAGTTGATTTTCATCAAAAAAAAAGTAAAGCTATAAAAAAAGAAAAATTTTTACGTTCTTTATTTAAACCATGCCTAATGAGTCAAAGCTGATTCACGTAATAGGAATTGATACTTCAAGTGTTGAAAGTTTTTTTGAAGCTAAAAAAAAACCTATTTTTAAAGCGGAAAGAATCAGTGGTCCGAAAAGAATTTTAGATTCATTCAAAACTTGGCTAAAAGATAAAAATGTAAAAAATCATAAGTTTGAGTTCATTTCAACTGACAAAATAAAAGACTTTTTAGATGTATTAAAAAAGGAAGAGAAAAATACAATTGTCTTTAGTGGTGGCGATCCTCTTTGGTTTGGGATTGGTAGATTATTAATTCAAAACTTTTCTTTCTCAAAACTTTATTTTGAGCCTGCCGCCACTTCTTTCCAACTGGCTTTTTCCAGACTTGGTAAACCTTGGCAAAACACAAAATGGATCAGTCTTCATGGAAGAGACCCGCTCCCATTTGAAAAAGCAATTAAAAAGCTTCCTTCTTCACTTGTGGTTTTAACAGATTCAAATAGAGGTGGTGCTAATGAAGTTTATGAATTACTTCAGTCAGTGAGGCTAGAGGGTAAATATGATTTTTGGACTTTTGAAAGGCTTGGATATCAAGATGAAAGAATCATAAAAATCAATTCAATTAAGGATTTCCCAAAGGATATAGATCCATTACATCTTGTTATTCTTTTTAAAAAAGAAGAACCAATAATAAAATCAGAAGATTTACCTTTATTTGGAATTGAAGATTCAGTTTTTCTTCAAAATTCAGAGTGCCCTGGATTAATGACAAAAAAAGAAGTTAGAGTTCAAATTCTTGCTGAACTTAATCTCCCCGAAAAAGGTGTGATTTGGGATATTGGTAGTGGTATAGGAACCATAGGTCTGGAAGCACTAAGAATATCTCCAAGATTAAAATTATTATCAGTAGATAAAAGGGTTGGGAGTAAAAATATTATTGAAGAAAACGCCAGAAGGCTGAGCGTGAATCCATCTTTAATAATAGAAGATGAAGCATTAAAAATATTTAAAGAAAACAAAATCACACCTAATCTTTTACATCCAAATAGAGTTATTATCGGAGGTGGTGGATCAAACTCAAGTTTAATTATCGAAGAAGTATTTAAGCTAATAAATTCTACTTGTATATTAATAATACCTTTAATATCATTAAAATCTATATCAAAATTAGAGTCGATATTAAAACCTAAAGTTCACAAGTTATCTATCAGTCAACATCAATCATATAGAGGTATTAGTATTGGAGAAGATATAAGATTATCTCCTTTAAATCCTGTTTTCATTTTAAAAGGTGAAATACAATAATTTTTATCTCTTATCAGGCTTTGCAACGTGTGGTAGACCCCAACCTAGTTTATTTCTAAGAACTTCAAAGAATTCATGATTTGAAAGTCTAATAAATTTAACTGGATGATCACTTTTTCTAATCAAAACTCGGTCCTCTGGCCACACATAACAACCTGCACTCCCATCAACAACCATCATCAATCGTTCTGGGGTAGCAGGGAAAACTGTTACTGGCTCTTCATCACTGAATACAAGAGCTCTTGAGGCCAGCGAGTGTGGAGAAATCGGGGTAAGTTGTAAAACCGGGCAATCAGGAGTAATTACTGGTCCCCCAGCGCTTAATGAATAAGCAGTTGAGCCAGTGGGAGTTGAAAGAATGACACCATCTGCAGAAATATCTACGGGAGCATGTCGGCCAACAGAGATCTCAAAATGACACATGCTTGTCATAGGTTCTCTATGCAATGCCATTTCATTCAGACAAAGAGCCTCCCATCGACATTGGTCCCCTCTCATAACACTCACTACTAGGCTAGTTCTTTCCTCAATTTTCCATTTCCCTTCAACTAAGTGTTTGAAAATCTTATCTATATCTGAAAGGTAGGCCTCCGCTAAAAAGCCTAAATGTCCTGTATTAATGGTCAGGATAGGAATTCCGATTGGTGCAGTTTGTCTCGCTGCAGATAAAACAGTGCCATCACCACCTAATACAACTGCAAGCAAAATTGAAGAATCAAAGCCATCAGGGATACAAGAGTTATATCCCTGTGAACTCATATATTGATCAGGATTGGTAAAACCTAATAAACCCCCTGAGCTGCTAACTCTGATCACTTCAAAGCCACAATCTTCCAGTTTTTTTTGAAAAGTTTTTGCTGTCTTGACAGCAAGGTCTTTCCCGTCATTAACGATCAGTCCAACTCGGGGCACCGATCATACTTACAAACAATTTCACAATGTTAGCAATTTTAGTGTAAAAAAATTTATTTAATACAACAAAAAATTAATTACAAAAAAATTTAAATTTAAAATTGTTCTAAAAATCTCAGGTCACTTGTATATAACTTTCGAATATCATCTACACCATGTCTGACCATACAGAATCTCTCAACTCCAAGTCCAGCAGCAAACCCACTATATTTTTCTGGGTCAATCCCTAATCCTTCTAAAACAGCTGGATCAACCATTCCACAACCCATAACCTCTAACCATTTTCCTCTCCATTGAACATCAACTTCCGCGGATGGTTCTGTAAATGGAAAATAACTAGCTCTGAAACGAATAGGTAAATCTCCAAAAAACGCTTTTAAAAATGCCATTACTGTTCCTCTCAAATGACTAAAGTTAATATCTTCGTCAATTGCCAATAACTCTATCTGATGAAAAACAGGTGAGTGAGTAGCATCAACAGCATCTCTTCGATACACCCGACCAGGCGAAACTATTCTTACAGGGGGCTTCTTACTTTCAAGACAACGAATCTGTACAGGAGAAGTATGCGTTCTCAGAAGATATTTACCTCCCAAATAAAAAGTATCTTGCATATCTCTAGCAGGATGATCAGGCGGGATATTTAGTGCCTCAAAATTGTAGTAATCATTTTCTATCTCAGGACCTTCTGAAATTTGATATCCAAGACCCAAGAAAAGATCAATTATTTGCTCAGTAGTTGTTATTAAGGGGTGCCGGTGTCCTTGAGAAATACCAGTTGGAGGGGCTGTAACATCTATAGTTTCTTTTATTAGTATCTGATTTAGGGCTTGAGCTTTTAAAATTTCAAGCTTTTCCTTTATTAGTTCTTGCAATTGAGTTTTTAAAACGTTCGCTCTTTGACCAATTAAAGGTCTTTCTTCATTTGAAAGATTTTTCATCGCTCCCAATAGAAGTGAAAGTTTACCTTTCTTTCCAAGAAAAACCAACCTCAATTTTTCTATTGCTTCAGAACTTTCAGCAGCAGCAATCTCTTTTGCAGCCTCGTTTTCTAAAATATCAAGCTCATTAGTGAGCTGTTTTAGGGATAATGTTGAACTCAATGAATTCCAATCTCGGTTATTAGTTTAATCGGCAACTAGTCCAAGTTCTAAAAAACCTACAGCTAAACAATGAAACCATTGAGAATTTTAATCAGTAATGATGATGGAGTTTTTGCAGAGGGGATAAGAACACTTGCTTCATCTGCAGCGAGCAGAGGCCATAAAGTTACTGTTGTTTGTCCAGATCAAGAAAGATCAGCAACTGGACATGGATTAACTTTACATTCGCCAATACGAGCTGAAAAAGCAGACGAATTGTTTGGAGAAGGTATTACGGCTTGGGGCTGTAGCGGCACTCCCGCTGATTGTGTGAAACTCGCACTGAATGAAATCCTTGATAAAAAGCCAGATTTAATCCTTTCTGGAATAAATCATGGACCAAATCTTGGTACAGATATTTTTTGCTCTGGGACTGTTGCTGCTGCACTTGAGGGGACTTTGGATGGAATCCCATCTATTGCAGTGAGCGTAGCAAGTTTTCAATGGAAAAGTTTTAGTTTTGCTGGGAAATTAGCCTTAGATATCGCTGAGAAAGCACTTGAACAAAGTTGGCCACAAAACTTACTCCTAAATTTAAATATTCCCCCTTGTGAAGAAAAAGAGATGAGGGAATTGGTTTGGACGAGACTTTCAATCCGACAATACGAGGAGCAATTCATTCGTAGGGTAGATCCAAGAGGGAACGCATATTTTTGGATGGCTGGTGAAGCGGTAAAAGATCATCAATTAGCTGGAGAAGGGCCTCAAACCTGGCCAAGTGATGTATCTCAAATAGAATTACGCTCTCCTTCTTTAACTCCTATTCAACCTGATCTTTTTTGGAGAGGTAATCTAGATGATTTACCAAAACTCATATAAAACTCAGTTTTTCCTATAAATCCTCTGTAACAACCACAAAGTAAAAATCAAACCTATTAAGTGGGCAAATAAAACTTGTGTATTACTTAGAACAGAAAGCATTTCTAATGAGGTGATTGGATAATTTTCCATTGCCCTCATCCCTGCACCTATTGATATTCCAGGAGCTTGCATTGAGGCTTGAACAAATAAAGCACCTGCCAAAGATTGATATCCAACCGATGAAAAAACTAATCCCACCAAATCGATGATCAAACCTCTCTTGAGTAATCGGCTGGTTTCTCCTCTTCCAGGCCTTGCCTCACTATCGAGGGATCTTCCAGTCTTTACAATTAACCACCCTTGCCAAAGGCTAAATAGCAATAAAATAAAGGCCAATGTCGTGAGAGACAAACCTGGACCTAGTCCCAATGCTCGCTCTGAGTTTCTGGCTAAACTACTTCCAACATTGTTGAACAACAAAACGCCCACTACTACTACTCCTAAAATTGTTTGAATCCAAAATCGAATCCAACCAATTCTTCTCATTCCCAAAGAAAGCAATTGAAAGTCACGTTGATCTGCCATCACTATGAATAAGGCGTTAATCCAAATTTGCCATCTAAGCAGAAAAATTGCACGCTTATCTTGATCCCTCTCTGTGCTCCTGAAAACGCGAAACTACCTACTGCACTGGCTTTAGGTAGTTTCGATGGCCTACATTTAGGTCATAAAAAAGTAATAAAAGCTATCTCAAAAGAGCCGATTGGGATACCAACGGTCGTTAGTTTCTGGCCTCACCCACGCGAAGTTCTTTTCGGAGAATCAAGATTAAGATTAGATCTACCAAATGAGAAAACATCGTTACTCGAGCCACTTGGAATAGAGCAATTAGTTTTAGTTCCATTTAATAAAACTCTTGCTTCTAAAAGTGCTGAGACATTTGTACATGAAATTCTTGTAAAAACCCTTCAAGCTAAACACATATCAGTTGGGGAAAATTTTAGGTTTGGTCGGAATAGAGAAGGTGACGTTTCTACTCTCAAGAGAATTGGAGCATGCCTGGGAATAAAAGTTTCTATCATTCCAATTCTTGAAGATAATGACGGAAGGCTGAGTAGTAGCAGGATACGCAAAGCACTGAAAGAAGGTGAGTTAAAACATGCAAAATATCTATTGAACCGTCCATATAGCTTCACCGGGACTGTAGAGAAAGGCAGGGGTATAGGTAAAAAAATTGGATGGCCAACAGCAAATTTAAAAATAAATGGGCGAAAATTTCTTCCATCATTGGGGGTTTACGCAGCTTGGGCCTCAATAGCAAACGAACAAGAACGTTTCCCAGCCGTAATGAATATCGGACCTCAACCTACTATTGATCCAAACTCATTATCAGCAGTAGAAGTTCACCTTCTAAATAAAGAAATCAACCTTTTAGGACAAGAATTAACTATTGAACCTGTACAAAGAATCAGGCTTCAAAAAAAGTTTGAGAATATTGAGGCGCTGAGCAAACAAATAAGTTTAGATGCCATATTTGCAAAAGAAATTTTGACAAGCAACCCCTAAATTTAAGTGATTGCGGGATAAGCGTTAGATAATCCCCACACAACAAATAAACCTATGCCCCCTAACAAAAAAACTCCCCAAATAAGCACAGACATATTGTTCTCAGAATCATTTTCCACAATAAAATTTAAATGCATATCATCTAATAAAGGATGACATGAAATCAATGACTGTCACCCCTCCATCTGATAATCGTATTGCTCAATTGATTGATGCGAACCTTGATCGCGCCAGGGAAGGCCTTCGAGTCATGGAAGATTGGTGTAGATTTGGTCTAAAGAGAAGTGATTTTTCTATTCAAATCAAAGACTGGAGGCAACAACTAGGAGTCCATCACCACAATATATATAGAAAAGCAAGACTGACATCCAACGACCCAGCCATGGGGGTTTCACATCCATTACAAAAAGTCAGAGCCACCCCTAAGGCTGTATTTATTGCAAACTCATCCAGAGTTCAAGAAGCATTAAGAGTAATAGAAGAATTTACTCGATCAACAGATCCGAAGCTTTGTGAAATAGCCTCAAAAATTAGATACGAAACTTATGAGATCGAAATAAAAGTGATTAATACGACTGAAGGTATAGAAAAAAGACAAGCCTTAGAAAATTGTTCCGTATATTTAATTACCTCAAACAGGAAAAACCTCGAAGAGATAGTTCTTGAAGCTCTTAAAGCCGGTGTGAAAATTATTCAATACAGAGAAAAGTTTTTACATGATTTTGAAAAAATTTCTCAAGCTAAATGTATAGCCTCAATTTGCAAAAAATTCAATTCACTTTTTATAGTCAATGACCGAATCGATATAGCACTTGCTGTTGATGCTGATGGAGTTCATTTAGGCCAAGAAGATATGCCAACAAAAACCGCGAGGAAGCTTCTAGGGGATGAAAGGATTATTGGCCGAAGCACGCACTGCCTTGAAGACATAAAGAATGCCGAAGAAGAAGGCTGTGATTATATTGGCATTGGGCCAATTTTCCGCTCTGAGACAAAGAAACAATTAAATCCAATTGGAATTGACTACCTTAGGAAGGGATTCATTCAGACGCCCCTACCCGCTTTCGCCATTGGTGGAATCAATAGCTCAAACATAAAAAAATTAAATCAGATCAACAATCTCCGTATCGCAGTTTCAGAGGCAATCATTAATTCAAATGACCCCTTTTCAAAAACTAAAGAGCTTGTTAAATTGTTAAAATGAATTTGAAAATTAACGGGGAAAATAAAACCATTGAAAACTGTAAAGAAAACTTTCGACTAGAAGGTTTACTTGAATACTTAGGTTATAAACCCCAATTGGTTGTTGTTGAGTTAAATGGTGCGATTATCAACCCAAAAGATTGGATTAGTACAAAAATAAAAAATGGCGATTGCCTAGAAGTTGTGACAATCGTTGGTGGAGGTTCCTACAGTTAATTAATTCCAACAAAAATAAGTGTTCAATTTTACTCGCTTTAACTGGTTTATAAGAAAAAGATTTTGCTCTTTTCTTGTTATTTCATCATTAATTTCCTCTTTTTTATTGATGAATCCAAGCCTGGCCTCAGCGGCCAGTGGAGGACGAATCGGTGGAGGAAGTTTTCAAGCTCCTACTGCACCACGAAGCCAAAATTACGGAGGTTATGGAGGTAACAACTTTAGAGGCTATGGAAGTGGCTATAGAGGTGGTGGAATTGGTTTCCCTTTCTTATTACCGATATTTGGCTTTGGTGGTGGTGGGATTTTTGGTTTTTTAATACTTATGTCAATCGTTGGTGTGATTGTTAATTCAGTAAAAAACACTTCAAGTTTTTCCAAGTCAAGCAATAGTTCAATTGTTTCTCAATCAGCAAACCCATCCAAAGTATTTTTGATACAGTTTCAGATTGGCTTATTGGCAAGCGCAAAAGAGATTCAAAGGAAGCTTAGAGAGCTTGCTTCCCAAGCCAATACATCAACTTCATCTGGTCTTCAAAGAATTCTTCAAGACACAACTCTCTCCTTACTGAGGAAGCCTGAGCTATGGGTCTATTCAAATATAGAAACAGGCTCCGTTCCATTTACCTCAGCAGAATCAACATTTAATCGGATATCAATAACGGAAAGAAGCAAGTTAAAAGCAGAACTCACTTCAAACTACTCAGGTCAAATAACTACATCAACAAACAATGAATCCAATCCTGGTGATTCTGATTCAACAAATGAATACATCGCAATCACTATTCTTGCAGCAACCAAAAAGAACTTAAAACTAAATAACTCTGGAAACAATGAACAAATTACAGAGGCTTTGAGAATAATGGGGTCGATTTCGTCAAATGACCTAATCGCTTTAGAAATCATATGGCAACCCGACGGAGAAGGAGAGACTTTGAGAGAAGAAGAGCTAATTACTCAATACCCAAATCTTAAACATTTATAAAGTCAGTGCGCAAAGTAACCAAAAACCTGATTTCTTTATATTTTTTTCATCTTATTTACGTAAACAAGCGTCAAAAAACATACAAATAACAGTTAGCATTCCGTGACAGTTATTCATAGAAATAGAAGTGTCGGCTTCTTCGCAACCTGAACCTCGTTCAATGAAATGGGAAAGCTCTGGAGAGCTTGCTCAAAGAGATTTATCGGAATTAGTAACTCGTCTTATCGATGTTGAATCGAGCAACAATAGTGATGAGTTAACAAGACTTGGTAGCAAATATGACGAAGAATCTTAAGACTATTAATTTGCTCTTGCGCTCCTGGAGTTAATAACACAACTTAGGAGAAAGAAAAAAGTTTTAATGAGAAGAAAGACTATTCAATGGATAAATACCCCTGTTATTACTGAAGCTATCTTCCGATATGAGAAGGGTTTACTTCCAAATTCAATGAAATTATGGTTAGAACAAGTCCTAGAAATAGACTCACTTAAAGATTAGGCTTGCAAGATTCTAATTGCAGCCATCCCAGCGCCATAACCATTATCAATATTCACCACCAATAATCCTGGAGCACAACTTGCAAGCATCCCCTCCATAGCGGTTTTACCACCACCACTAATCCCATATCCAACTGAGACAGGAAGTCCGATAATTGGCTGAGGTATTAATCCTGCAAGCACCGTAGGCAAAGCCCCCTCCATGCCGGCACATGCAATCACTACTTTTGCTAATTTTATTTCTTCAAGCCTATTTAGCAGCCTGTGAAGTCCTGCGACACCAACATCAATCAATAATTTAGTTTTTATTCCATGCACGTTCAAAGCTATTTCAGCCTCTGACGCCACTCCAAGATCACTTGTTCCTCCGGTCAAAATAATTACTTCTTCCTTAGAAGAACTAGATTTCTTAAACTCCCCCATAGTCAAACAACCCGATATTTCATGAAATTCTGCAGAAGGAAATTCAACTAAAAGTTGTTCTGCTTTCTCTTTGGAAAGTCTTGTGACCAAAGCAGTTTCAGACTCAAGTTGATATTTATTCAATATTTTAGAAATTTGTTCAATTGTTTTATGCTCCCCCCATATGGCCTCAATTACACCCAGTCGACTTTGCCTCTGAAAATCAATAATTGATTCACTCATCTTTACTCAGGATTTAATTCCCCTTCAAAAATCAATGGGAAAGGATTTCCACTGCTTACACCTGTTTCCTCTCTGGCAATCTTTTCGAAATCCTGCTGGACAAGATTTATCTCTGTCTGAGAGATGTTTTTCCAAACTTCTCTTGATTCCCAACCAATCAATAAAGTTGCTTCTTCAACCTTAGGGTCCCAAAAAAGCTGGCGTCCTAAAAAACCATCTTGTTTCAACAACCATGGCTCCCAACTTTCTTCTTCAGCTTTTAACCAAGCATATTTAAATTTTTTTGGAACATCAAGCTTGAGGTGCTCGACAATAGATTCCTTTGGGAAATTCACTTTCAAGAAAGACTCAGCTTGAATATCTTTCACGTTTCCAAAAATAGTAGATAGAAAAATCAAACTCAGGAAAAGGAACCTAAATATTTTTACAATAAAATTTTTCTTTCTATTTTTTTTCATTTCTTTGCATCAAAACAACTGCATGGCAACATATACCTTCCTCTCTTCCCTCAGCACCTAATTTCTCATTTGTAGTTGCTTTGACTCCTACATCATCAATGTTAACTCCTATTTTCTTAGAAATTTTCTCCTTCATTAAGTCAATATAAGGTTTTAATTTTGGCCTTTCAGCAACAATAACTGAATCAATATTTTGAATTTGCCAACCTTTCTTCTCAATTAATTCCATTACTTGTTCAAGAAGAATCAAACTATCTGCATTTTTCCATTTAGGGTCATCTGGAGGGAAATACTTTCCAATATCACCCAAAGATAATGCCCCTAGTATGGCATCCATAATTGCATGAGTAAGAACATCTGCATCACTATGTCCATCAAGGCCTAAGCCTTCAGGATGGTTTAACTTGACACCTCCAAGTATTAAAGGTCGACCAGGAACCAATCGGTGCATGTCATAACCGTTGCCTATTCGTAAGCTCACTTCAGTTCTCAATAATGAACTTCTCTTATTGAATGATAATTGGTCGTGCTTCCAAAGTTCGAACAAATCGGGTCTACGCGACTGTGTCCTGATTTCACTTTGCTTCTGCCTCCATTCTTTAATTAATTTATGGTTACCACTTAGAAGGACCTCAGGAACTTTTATACCATTGAATTCTAAAGGTCGTGTGTATTGCGGATGTTCTAAAAGAAAATCATTGTGACTTTCTTCTTCTAATGACTCGGCACTGCCTAAAGTTCCAGGCAAAAGACGTACTACTCCATTAATAACAGTTATTGCAGGAATTTCTCCACCGGTAAGAACAAAGTCTCCAATTGAAATTTCTTCATCAGCAAGAGACCGAATCCTTTCATCAAACCCCTCATAGCTACCACATATCAATATGAGTTGATCTTCTTTTGACCATCTAGAAAAATCAGATTGAGATATTTTTCTACCTTGTGGAGTCATCAAAAGTATCCTTTTTTTATTAAGCTTTGGAATCTGATCCAACACCGAAAAATAAGGTTCGGGCTTCAAGACCATTCCAGCGCCTCCGCCGTAGGGTTCATCATCAACTTTTCGATAATTATCTATTGCATGGTCACGAGGATTGTGTATATGAATTGATGCGATCTTCTCTTCAAATGCCTTTTTTATAAGTCCATGATTAAAAAAATTTTTAAATGCTACTGGGAAAAGGCTTACTACATCGAACCTAAATTTACTCATACGCATTAGCTCCCTTCATAACCAAACTCATTAAGCCGAGAAGATTTACTTCTCCAGTCAGGAACAACTTTAACAAACAATTCTAAGTAGACATTTCCATTAATTAAAGTTTGAATTTGCATTCTTGATTCCCGGCCAATTTTCTTCAACATGCCCCCCCCTTTACCAATTAAGATTCCTTTCTGACTTTTTTTCTCAACACAAATAGTTGCAAGAATTCCTGTTCTTGATTTCTGTTCAGATTTTTTTTTCGATGGTATATCTACAATTTTATCAATAGAGACTGCAACACTATGTGGTACTTCTTCGCGAGTATTGATTAAAACTTGTTCTCTGATAAATTCAGCCATCAAAAACTTCTCAGGATGGTCGCAAGTCATATCACTTGGATATAGCTGAGGTCCCAAAGGCAGTTTTTCTTCTATTTCACTAATTAAATCATTACATCCCTTGCCTGTAAGTGCACTACAACAATAAACTGGCCAATTTGTACCCTCAAAAAAGTCTAAATATTCTTTCCTTCGTTCTTTAAATTGACTCAACTGAACAAGATCCCATTTATTCAAGGCAACAATCACTGGGATTTGTAATTTTCTAATCAAATTTAAAATAAATGCATCCCCCTTACCTGGAGAATGATTGGCTTCAAAAATAACTAAAACTGCATCCACCTCTCCAATAGACCTCTTGGCACTCTGAACAAGTCTTTCACCTAATAAATGATGGGGTTTATGAATACCAGGAGTATCTACAAAAATAATCTGCGACTTTTCATTGGTAAGTATTGCTTTTAATCGATTTCTGGTGGTTTGAGCAATAGGTGATGTAATTGCTATTTTCTCACCAATAAATTTGTTTATGAAAGTTGATTTCCCAACATTGGGTCGACCTATTAATGCAATAAATCCTGACTTAAAATCCAGTTGATTTAAATCTCCTAAAGACATTTTTTCTCTCTTCGATTATCTATAGCCTTACTCTAAAAGAGCAATAAAACCATGAATAAAAAGAAACCAACTTTTAAAGAGGCAATGCAAGCATCAATGCTTTGGTGCGAAAGCTGGGAAAATGATGAAATAAGTGACGAAGTGATTTCTGATCGAATTGGCGAGCTTATTAAAACGGTTGAGGGCGCAAGAGGATTTTTTGTTGTAAGTCTCTCAATAGATTGCCCTTTAATGGATAGATGTCCTGATGCATTAATTTTTCAATTAAGAAGTTCTGGAGAAATTGTTGTTGACTTAACCGTGAAGAATCTTGCTATGAGTTCAGCGATGATAATTACACACCGAAACAATAAAGATCCACAGGAAATTCAATCAAAGAGAATAAAAATTCGGTGTATTGAATTACTTAAACTCTTAGATTCGACTCAAGTAAAAAAACGTTTAGATGTATTACTTGAAGCAACAAAAGGGAATGGAACGGACTTGAAGTTTCTAAATAAATGGGATTATAACGATGAACAAATCAAGGCAATATCAGAAAGTATTTATCAAGTTGCAACATAAAAAAAGAGCCTTTCGGCTCTTTTTTTATGTTTAATTTATTAGCCTCAATCTCTTCTGCCACCACCCTGAAGAGCAATAATCAGACGAAGAACAAAGACAAATAAATTTATATAAGTTAGGTACATTCCTAATGCTCCAGCTAAATACTGTTCATCGTTATATCTTCTTGGCATTGTGTAGAAATCTACAAAAGACATAGCAACAAAAAGTACTGTTCCAAAGCCAGCAATCATTAATTCAAATCCACTGCCTCCAAACATCCCTGGAGCAAATAAACCACCAATAAACTGGAAAACCATTGCAATAATCAGACCAAGTAATCCAAGACCAACTGCGCCTTGCAAAGCTTGACCGACGTTATCACTCATTTTTCTGCCAACTGAGGATGCAATCACGAAAGTAATTCCCGTAGCAAATACAGCTGTTCCTATCGCTCCCATCCCTGCCACTTGAATTGCCAAGCCAACAATCCCGCTTAAAGTAAAACCAGTTAATAAACTAAATCCGGTCAATAGTGGAAGTGCTTTAGAATTATTTGCATTGTTGGCAGCGCTGCTAGCCATAAAAAATAGAACTATTTCCGCAATAAATGCGGCTATAAATAGTGGACCAAATAGTGGATTGTTAGTGGCTTGTAAAGAAAGTCCACCTAAAACACCTAATCCAGTTAATGCCATTCCTCCACCTACATAAGGCAAGGCTTTATTAACTACATTTGGACCAATAAGTGCACTCGATTGTGCTTCACGAATAGCTTGTTGAAAATTGCTGTTTGCTGGCATGACGCACCAGATAATTATTAATACCTATTTTGGCACAAAAAAAATAAGTCTTCATAAATGTGAATGCGGATCACCCTATTGTCTTTTTTTTATCTAGTTCTGCATAAGCATCAACAACACTTTGAACCAAAGGATGTCTTACTACATCTGCTGATGTAAGCCTGCAAACTGATATCCCATCAACATGTTCTAGCAAATCTGCTGCTTCAGCTAGTCCACTCATCTGTCCGAATGGTAAATCAACTTGGGTTACATCTCCTGTTACAACCATTCTTGATCTTTCACCAAGCCTTGTAAGCACCATTCTCATTTGCGCTGAAGTCGTATTCTGAGCTTCATCAAGTATTACAAAAGATTCTTCTAAAGTTCTTCCTCGCATATAAGCCAGTGGAGCAACTTCAATAACATTTTTTTCTAAAAGCAAATTAGTTTTTTCTTGTCCGAGCAAAGAGTGGAGAGAATCATATAAAGGTCTTAAATAAGGATCTACTTTTTGTTGAAGGTCACCTGGCAGAAAGCCCAATCTTTCTCCAGCTTCAACTGCAGGTCTTGTCAAAATAATTTTCTCGATTTTTCTCTCTGTAAGCATTCTCACAGCAAGTAAAGTTGCTAAGAATGTCTTTCCTGTTCCTGCAGGGCCTAAAGCAAAAGTAAGATCACTTTTTTCCATCGCTTCTACATAAATTTTTTGTCTAATTGTTCGTGGCCGTAAAAGATTTCCTCTCTGACTTCTTGCTAAAACTTTATTTGTTGATTTGGCGTGATCATTGCTTTTTCCAATATCCAATGCCCCAGCTGCAGCATGTAAATCAACGGTGGAGACAATTTGTCCTTCTTGCCATATTGGTCTTACCAATTCAACAATTGCTGCTGCTCTCTCTAATTGATAAGAATTTCCTTTTATTTCAAGTTGTAATCCCCTTAAAGAAAAAGATGCTCCAGTTAGGTTTTCCAATCTGTGAAGTGTTGACTGACCAGTCCCTGATAAAGCTGTGGCAGCTTCGGAATCAGGAAGATCTATACAAAAGCGACCTTCAGTGGTTGCTTCAGACATAAATTTTCTTGAAGTTATTTATGGTCATCCAAACTTCTTAATCAGAAGTTTCCGATGCAGCTGCATCTTTTTTCTTTTCTAATCTCTCTTTTTCTTGTTTTTGCTTACCTATAACCTCGGCTGGTCGGACTTTCTTTTCAAGAAGACCTCCTTTTTCTAATAAAGTTCTTACGGCATCAGTAGGCTGTGCACCTTGTCCTAGTCGAGTTCTTAAAGCCTCAGTATCTAATCGGGTTTCTTTGGTTCTTGGATTGTAAAAGCCTAGTTCTTGCAGTGGGCGACCATCTCGCCTTGATGTGCTATTACATGCAACTAGACGAAAACTGGATTCACGCTTTTTACCAAACCGCTTAAGGCGGAGCTTGATCATCTTTTATTTATTTGTAAGTGGATTGAACTCAAAGGTTCTTCAACTTAATAATACTCCACAGATGATTAATTTAGCCTTTTGTTATCTCTAGAGATCACCAAAGCCTTTCTTTTTCTTCAATGGTCTCTGTCTTCGGGGGCCCGAACCAGGGCCTCCTCTTCCTTTCCTTGATTGATATTGATTACCACCTGACGAAGTCATACCTGGAAGTCCTCCCATCCCAGGGAGGCCTCCTTCCATTCCGGGGAGTCCACCTCCTGTAGACATCTGCTTCATCAAGCCTCTCATCCTCTGAAAATCAGCGAGGACCTTGTCAACGTCTGCTGGTTGATGACCACTACCACTGGCAACTCTTCGACGTCTTGAAGGTTGTGCTGCTAATAATTCAGGTTTATTTCTTTCCTCTTCTGTCATTGAACCAATCATTGCCTCGATTTTTTTTAATTGATCTTCTCCACTTTTAATCATTCCATCATCAATTTTATTCATCCCAGGAATCATTTTCAGCAAGCCACCTAATGAGCCCATTCGCTTTATCATCCTCATCTGCTTTACGAAATCTGAGAAATCAAAAGTTGCTTCTTGAAGCTTCTTTTGCATAATTTCTGCATCAGCAATTTCAACTTCTTTCTGTGCTTTTTCAACAAGAGTTAAAACATCACCCATCCCTAAGATTCTGCTAGCCATCCTCTCGGGATAAAAAGGTTGCAATGCCTCAACCTTTTCTCCAGTACCTATAAATTTGATCGGTTTCCCACTTATTTTCCTAATAGAAAGAGCAGCACCACCTCTCGAATCTCCATCTAGTTTTGTGAGAACAGCTCCTGTTATTCCAACTTTTTCATGAAAGCTTCTGGTAATATCCGCGGCCTCTTGGCCGATCATTGAATCAACCACCAACAAAACTTCATCTGGTTGAACGGCCTCTTTAATTCGAACCATCTCACCCATCATTTCTGTATCAATTTGAAGCCGACCGGCAGTATCAACAAGCAAAGTGTCAAAACCTTCTTCTCTGGCTTTCTCCAAGCCTTTTCTTGCAATCTCTTCTGGCTTTAGATTGGAACTTAAATTAAAAACCTCTACATCAATTTGATTTCCCAGAGTTACCAATTGATCAATAGCTGCTGGTCTGTATGTATCAGCAGCCACTAGCAATGGCTTTAGATTTTTTTCTTTCAGCAGCAATCCTAGTTTCGCTGTGGCCGTAGTTTTTCCAGCTCCCTGAAGCCCAGCCATTAAAATTACAGTTGGTTTTTCATCTGAATTAGCCAAGGGATCATTCTCTCCCCCCATGACATTTACAAGTTGTTCATGAACAACTTGAATAAATTTCTGGCCAGGATTTATGCCTCTTACAACTTCCGTACCAACTGCCTTTACTCTAACTTCTTCGACAAATTCTTTTACAACAGATAAACTGACGGCTGCTTCTAAGAGCGCTCGCCTTACTTGCTTAAGGGCTTCCTCAACATTTTCCTCCGAAATCTTAGCCTCACCCTTAA
>QCFJ01000018.1 GCA_003280265.1 Prochlorococcus sp. AG-363-G03
GGGTATAAGGGATACCATTGCATACCTGATCCACTTGGATGAGGCTGAGGGGCAGAGAAAGAAACTATTTCAAAACGATCTTTTAACCCTTCGGTTAACAATTTACCGACTGACAACAAATCATGTGCATCTGCTCCCCAACCATGCAGTAAAACGAGTCTATTTGTTGCGGATTCAGAATTTAAGGAGAGAACTTTAGTCATCTTGAATGCAATATCACTCTTTGATGCGTAGGTTGTCGATGAGAATCGATTCTAAACAATAAAGATGTCACCCATAGCTCTGCTAAGTGTCTCAGACAAAACTGGTTTAATTCCTCTAGCCAAAGCATTAGTTAATGAATTGGGATTCAAAATTATTTCAAGTGGCGGGACTGCAAAGTTACTTGAGAGTGAGAATCTTCCTGTAACAAGGGTGGCAGATTACACAGGGTTTCCAGAAATTCTGGAAGGAAGAGTGAAAACACTAAACCCAAAGATTCATGGTGGAATATTGGCTAGAAGAGATAAAAAATCTCATTTGGATGATTTACGTAGACAAAACATAAATCCAATAGATTTGGTGGTTGTTAACTTGTATCCTTTCGAGAAAACTATTTCAAAAGAAAATGTTTTATGGGATGAAGCTATTGAGAATATTGATATTGGTGGCCCAACACTGGTCAGAGCAGCAGCAAAAAACCACCAAGATGTTCTTGTAGTAACGAATCCACATCAATACCAGGGATTAATAGATGCCTATAAATCAAAAGCCATAACTAATGAATTACGAAAAAAATATTCACAACAAGCTTTTGAGCATACAGCCATTTATGACCTAACTATAAGTAAGTGGATTGCTAAAAATATCTCTTACAAAAAAGCCTCTTGGTTACAAGGCATACCATTAAAACAAGAACTTAGGTATGGAGAGAATCCACATCAAAAAGCCTCATGGTATGGAGAGCCTGAGAAAGGATGGAGTGGCGCCAATCAATTACAAGGCAAAGAATTAAGTACAAATAATCTTCTAGACTTAGAGGCTGCATTATCTACTCTTCGTGAATTTGGATATGAAAACACTATTACTAGTGATTCATATCAAAAGGCAGCAGTGGTGATAAAGCACACAAATCCTTGTGGAGTCGCTATTGGAGATTCTCCATATTTAGCTCTCAAAAGAGCATTAGATGGTGATAGGGTTAGTGCCTTTGGTGGAATTATTGCTATCAATTGTCCTGTCGATAAAGCTGCGGCCAAAGAGCTCGAAAATATATTTATTGAATGTGTTGTGGCTCCATATTTTGATGACAATGCAAAAGAAATACTATCAAAAAAGAAGAATCTAAGGCTCTTAGAGTTAAACGCTGAATCAATTCAAAAAGCATCTAAATACCATATTAGAAGCATACTTGGTGGCTTATTAATTCAGGATTTAGACGAACAAAATACAGATCAAAAAGAATGGAAAAATGTTACAACGCTAGTACCAAACCAAGAAGAAATGAATGACTTATCCTTCGCATGGAAAATTGTAAAACATGTACGATCTAATGCTATAGCTGTCGCACATAAAGAACAAAGCTTAGGGATTGGAGCAGGCCAAATGAATAGAATAGGCTCAGCAAAACTTGCTTTAGAGGCTGCCGGAAGCAAATCAAAAGGTGCTGTTTTAGCTAGCGATGGTTTTTTTCCCTTCGATGATACTGTAAAAATGGCAGCTGATTACGGGATTAGTTCAATTATTCAACCCGGGGGAAGCATTAGAGACGAAGATTCAATTAAAGCTTGCAATGAATTAGGTATAAAAATGGTAATAACAGGCAAAAGACATTTTTTACATTGATATTATTTAAAGTGAACTTTTTAACTTATATTTTTATAATGAGCTTTTAATTTAAACTCAATTATGTACCTTTTGGATAATAAGTTATTTTATTTGATTTCCTAAAAAGTGATAGTCTTCCTGGACCAGCACATAAGAAATAAAATGATATTGCCGCGTAAATAGCTGACAATTCGAATATATAATTGTGATTCTCTACTACCGCAAAAGGAAATCCTTCTAAACCAGTATCTATAAAGTGGAAATACAAAGCAAATACCATTGTTGATAGAAGACCCAAGGAGGATAATCTTGCTAACACTCCAGTTGCCAAGCCTATCGGACAAACTATTTGAGTTACTGCAGCCATATAAGTCCAAATCACAGGATCGCCAGGAAGAAAACTGAAATATTTCCCTACTACAAATTCAGCGAATCCACCTGGATCATTTAATTTTTCCAAACCGTGATGAACCATCATCAAACTAAAACTAACTCTTAGAACTAATATTGATAGTTCTCCAAAAATATTTACTTCCCCTTCGGGGCTCTGAACAACGACTTCAACCTTTTGTGAATCAGGATCTTTAAGATTAGATTTGTTCGCTTGAGTCATCTTGCACTAAAAACTATTAACTATCCTACGAGAGATTGGGACAAAATTGTGTTTTTTTCTTATCAAAAATTTTCGCTTAATTTCATTAGCTTGTGAATAACATCTTCAACCACTCTGTCAGGAGTTGAAGCACCTGATGTAATGCCTACACTAATATTTCCTTGTTGAAGAAAAGTTTCCTCAGTTAGCAATTCGCCTCCTTCTAGTGGCATATGGGTAATGGTATTAGTCTCTTCACCAATTCGCTCTGGAGTATCAATATGAAAAGAACGAATTCCCCGACTTATTGCGATTTCTTGAAGATGAGTTGTATTAGAAGAATTAAATCCTCCAATTACAACCATAAGGTCTAAAGGTTCATCAACAAGAGAAAACATTGCTCCTTGTCTTTCCTCAGTAGCATCACAGATGGTATTAATAGCTAGAAAATGTTCATTCAATTGTGCAGGGCCAAATCTTTTCAACATTGTTTTCTCAAACAATCTTCCTATTTCCTCAGTTTCGCTTTTTAACATTGTGGTCTGATTAGCAACTCCAACTTTTTGCAAATCCTTATCCGGATCAAAGCCTGCTGAAGAAGCTTTAGAAAATCGGTTTAAGAAATCTTTTCGATTACCCTTACCTAAAATATAATCAGCAACATATTTTGCCTCTTCAAGGTCGAACAACACCAGATAAGTCCCTGCAAAAGAACTAGTAGCTAGAGTTTCTTCATGTTTATATTTGCCATGAATAATTGATGTAAAAGTATGTTTTTTATGCTTTTCAACTGTGTGCCAAACTTTTGAGACCCATGGGCAAGTCGTATCAATAATATGACAACCTCTATCATGTAAGAGTTGCATATCTTGCACCGTTGCCCCAAATGCAGGAAGAATTACAACATCTCCATCCTTGACTCCGGAAAAATCTTTAACCCCTTTCTCTTCAGCTATGAAAAGAACATTCATTTTCCTTAAATGATCATTCACAGAAGGGTTGTGAATGATTTCATTAGTTATCCATATTCGTTCATTTGGATAATGTTTCCTTGTCTCGTAAGCCATCGCAACTGATCTTTCTACTCCCCAACAAAATCCAAAAGCTTCTGCAAGTTTAACTTTTAATCTTCCATGCTCTAGAAGATTTCCATTTTCTCTGATAGATCCAATCAAGCCACTTTGATATGCTTCAGCAAGTGCTTGAGCTCGCTTATTTGCTGAGCCAAATCCTCTTCGGTTATATCGATCTGATTTATGAAGAGTTTGCTTAAAGGCTTGAGTATCCATTTCAATTAAATAGTAAACAACAAATTGATAGGAATCTCATCACTATTAAACCACACTAAAAAAGCCCGGAATATATCCGGGCTTTTTTAGATTTAATTTAAGACAACTAAATAAGGAAACTAGCTAGAGGCAAAATCAGGATAAGCCTCCATTCCATGCTCTCCAATATCTAGGCCCTGCGTCTCTTCTGCTTCGCTAACTCTGATACCTCCAAAGAAGCCACCAATAATTTGCCAAGCAATCCAACAGGTAACAACAGTCCAAATACCATAAGCAGCTGCACCTAGTGCTTGAATTAAAAATTGGTTAATTCCTCCTCCATTGAGAAGACCAATTCCTGCAGCGCCTGGATCCATGCCATCAACGCCCCAAAGGCCGATAACAACAGTTCCCCAAACGCCACAAACACCGTGAACGGAGAAAGCACCAACTGGATCATCAATACCTGCGGAATCTAAAGCAGCTACTGAAATCACGACGATAATTCCGCCCACTGCACCAGCAAGCCAAGACCCTGCAAAAGTCATGTTTCCACATCCAGCGGTAATACTAACTAATCCAGCAAGAATGCCGTTAATGATCATAGTTAGATCAGGCTTACCAGAAGTAATTGTAGAAAATACAGTCGCTGCAATTGCACCACCAGCAGCTGCCAAAGTTGTTGTTACTGCAACATAAGCAACATATTGATCCATAGCCAATTCAGACCCTGGATTAAATCCATACCAACCAATCCAAAGGATTAGTGCTCCCAAAGTAGCTATAGCCATATTGTGTCCAGGCATGGCTTGGGCTTTGCCATCGACGAATTTACCAATACGAGGTCCAAGAAGCATTGCTCCTACAAGTCCTGCCCACCCTCCAACAGAGTGCACAATAGAAGAACCCGCGAAATCAATAAAACCAAGCTCAGATAGCCAACCACCATTCCACTGCCAGCTCCCAGCAATTGGATAAATAAAAGCAGTCAAAACCAGCGAGAAAACAACAAACTCACCAAACTTGACTCTTTCAGCTACGAGTCCAGAAACGATCGTTGCAGCGGTACCTGCAAAAGCAGCTTGAAAAAGGAAATCAACTGCTGGAACAAGTTGAGAACAATCTTCCTTCAGGCCAGCGGCACAAGCTAATGCCCCAGAAGGATCAGGGTCAACAAAAAGGCCATTAAAATAAAGCCAACCGTCAACCACTGAGCCGCCATACATTAGAGAATATCCAACAACCCAATATGCGGTTACGGCTAAAGCAAAGACAAATAAGTTTTTAGCAAGAATGTTCACCGCATTTTTTTGACGGCACATACCTGCTTCAACCATTGCAAATCCTGCGTTCATAAAAATAACGAGGATAGTGGCGACAAATAGCCAAAGGTTATCTGCTAAGAAAGAAGCAGCTTGAGCTCCAGTTAAATCCCCCAGACTCACTTCTGCACGAGCGGAGAAAGTGAACACTCCTAAGCCAAGAAGGGCCAAAGGAACAGTAGCTAGCCAGGTCAATGATTGACTTCGTCTTAAGCCTCGTATGCTTCTTAAAAGAAGCATTGGCCCATTCAAAAGACTTGCGTCTTGAAGACGAGAATTAGTTCGCCTTTTTGGCGATTGCAAAGCAGTGGTCATAAATGATGCTTACTGCGAAGAACGAAATGGATAGTTAATCCAAAATTTATACATTTATAAATATGAACGCAACACCTGGACTAAAGATGTTCGTGTTGATACAGAAAAAGACTTTGGATTTTCGAAAGTGTATTGATTAATACATTTTCCTGTGTTCATTAAATAACTTTTGCTTCTCTAAAAAAAAAAAAAAATAACTCAACCACTGTCTATACAATATAGATTAAATATAAAGACAGGCTAAGATCCCTTAACAAAATGAATGCAATTAAAAGGTTCTATTGAAACCTCCTAAAAGGCTTCACCCCCTCCCATGTGATGTGATCATTAAAGAAACCAAACGAACATGGAATCACCTCTATCCCATTAGACAAGGCCTCTCTAAAAAGATCACCATATTGTGGATCAGCGGAATCGGCAGGTGCAAAAATATCCATATCTGACCTACTAATACAAGGAATTAATACTGCTCTCGATTCAGGACAAACACCAATTAGCTCCCTCAGATGTTTTTGGCCTCTTGTAGTTACAGTATCAGGAAATAAAGCCAATGAATTATCACACCAAGTTGTGTTTTTAACCTCTATGTAAATTTTCCTATTATCTGAATTGCTGGATTTTGGCTCAAGCAATAAATCGATTCGACTTTTACCTTCTAAACCATATTTAACTTCAGGCTTGATACTGGCTATCACTCCCAATTCCTTCTCTAAGCAATTGGCCTCAATCAAATTCCTAATTAATTTATTAGGCAAAGATGTATTGATCCCAACCCAGCATTTCCTCTCCTTATTATGGCTTGGCACCTCAGCTTGCTCCCAAGACCAATCTAATTTACGTTTAGGTGAAGGTGAATACTTAAGCCTGACTCGACCACCAGGCCACAAAACTCCTTTCATTGGTCCAGTATTTGCACAATGGGCAGTTACAACTTCTCCACCATCCAACTCAATATCGGCCAAAAATCTCTTATATCTCTTAATTAAAACCCCCTCTACAAGAGGCAGAAACTCAATAATGGGTTTTCCAGTTTTTATCACTTAATTATCATCCAAATAAAACAAGAACTACAAAATATTCTAAACAAAACAGCTTCTTATTTTCAAATCTAACATGTCTAAATCAATAAAAGAAATTGCCTTCGTCGTCAGCCTAGGGACTTTATTGAGCAAATTTGGAGGCATGGTAAGGCAATTAGTTATTGCTGGTGCTTTTGGAATCAGTGCGGCATATGATGCCTATAGTTATGCTTACATTATACCTGGTTTTTTCTTAGTTCTTTTAGGAGGTGTTAACGGACCATTACATAACTCAATGGTTAGCCTATTAGCAGAGAAAAACAAATTTGATAGTAAATTATTTATCAATTCAATTAATAATATTTTGTCATTAATATTATTAATTTTAAGTTTCTTTATTTTCTTTTCATCTGATCTATTAATTAATCTAGTCGGACCAAATCTAACTCCGGGAATAAAAGAAATAGCATCCTCACAATTAAAAATAATGTCTCCGATAATCTTCATGTCTGGACTAATAGGCATAGGATTTGGATCATTAAATGCCAAAAAAGAATTTTTCATCCCCTCTATAGCTCCATTAATTTCAAGCCTAATGATCATAATTTCGATATCAATCTTTTGGATAAGAAAAGAAAACACAACCGATATATCTCAATTAGAAATAACAGGAGGAATCATTCTCGCTAAGGCAACATTAATAGGAGCTCTAACACAATATTTAATTCAAATACCCTTCTTAATTAAAAAAGGTATATTTGCAATAAGTTTTTCAATCAAATCAAAGTATTCAGAAATAAAAAGAGGATGGAGAATGATTGCTCCTGCATCACTTTCTTCAGGAATGATTCAAATTAATGTATTTACTGATTTGTTCTTCGCATCAAAAATAGTAGGTGCAGCGGCCGCACTAAGTTATGCAAATTTTCTAGTACAAGCTCCTCTTGGAATATTATCAAGTACTATTTTAATTCCATTATTGCCTGTTTTTGTAAGTTTAAAGAAAAGAGAAAATCATATAAAATTAATAGAAAAGATTCATCAAGGATTGATGCTTTCTATGGGCTCTATGATATTTTTAGGATCTATATTTATTTCACTTTCTACTCCAATTGTTGTATTAGTATATGGAAGAGGTTCATTTAATCAAAATGCAATCGATATTGTAAGTCAACTATTAATTGCATATGGTATTGGAATGCCTTTTTATCTATCTAGAGATCTATTAGTTAGAGTTTTTTATGGAATTGAAGATGCTAAAACACCATTCAGAATTTCAACCATAGCAATATTTCTAAATATATTTTTTGACTGGTTTTTAATAGGAGGATCAAGTCCTTGGGGTGAACTTTCACCTCTGAATCTAGGTGTAAATGGATTAGTATTCTCAACTACATTTGTCAACTTTTTTGCGTGTATACTTTTACTATTAAAATTAAATGAAAAATTAGAAAATTTGAATTTATCTAGAATACTCTCTGACAATCTTAAAATTATTTTAATAGGTATTATTTGTGGAATTAGCTCATTTTTTATTTTTAAAATAATTGATATACCTTATGGCTTTTTATCTTTATTATTCAAAGTTTTAGTCTCTTCTGGAATAACTCTGACTATATTTAATTATCTAGCAACTATTTTTAAGATTGAACACATAAATTATTTAAATAAATTTTTAAAAGAAAAATTTATTCGTCTTTAAGAAAAACATCTTTTTCTGATCTAACTTTAAGAGGAATTTCCAAACAGTTCATTTCATCAGTCTTCACTCCACTTACTGAGAGAATTTTTGCTTCGATACCAAACTCTTGAAAAGCTATTTCCATCTCTTTAATTAATTCCTTCTCAACCTGGGCATCAGCATCAGTAACTTTACCTATAAGTCTCTCACCTAAACGACCAATTCGCTGTCTTACAACATCTCTGGCATTAGTCACTTGAATTATTAACAAGAGCAATTAAGCAATTGATCAAATCTTATCTGCAATAGGGTTCTAAAATCTCTTCAAGGTCAAAAAATTGATTTGGTGGAATTAATCTTGATAATGGCAATATAGTTTTACCTCCGCCAAGTTTCACTTGAATCGCTTCAAGACCTTTTCTAGCTGCAATATTTGCACCTTGATCAAAGTAAGCCTGACATTCTATAGCTAAGTCCTTTGCAAGGCCAGCATCTCCTAGATAAAGGTTCCAACTTCCAACTTGAATAAACAATCTGTCAGCTACTGAGACGGCTAGCTCATTAATTTGAGATGAATCGATAGAAGTGGACATAAAAGATAGGTTTTTTTCTATTATCAATGACCTTAGATAAAAATTTGTTGCTATCTCAAATTGAAAAAATTAATGAGAAAATAACTTTTTAGCTTTCACAATCAAATTTCAATGAATTTTCAGACAAATATACAAACATATTTTCCTATTCTTTGGGAGTTGATCTGATATTGTTTTTTTGTGCGCCTGTAGCTCAGCGGATTAGAGCATCTGACTACGGATCAGAGGGTCGGGAGTTCGAATCTCTCCAGGCGCGTTTAAAAATATGTAAATCCTTATATAAACAGAAAATAAGAGAAAGTTTTCCCTCATTGGACTAAACATATGCTTACCATCACAACACAAATAAAAGAATAAAGTGACCATTAAATCTTCTTTGTTGGAATGTGATCCAAGTATTGCAAAACTAATAAAAAATGAATTATCAAGACAAGAAACTCATTTAGAACTTATTGCAAGCGAGAATTTCGCCTCAATGGCTGTAATGGAAGCCCAGGGATCAGTCCTGACAAATAAATACGCTGAAGGTCTCCCTAGCAAACGTTATTACGGAGGATGTGAGCATATCGATGAAATTGAAAAGTTAGCAATAGAAAGAGCAAAAAATCTTTTCGGTGCCAATTGGGCAAATGTCCAACCACATAGCGGAGCACAAGCAAACTTTGCAGTTTTCTTAAGCCTTCTAAACCCTGGTGACACAATCATGGGAATGGACCTATCTCATGGAGGTCACCTCACACATGGTTCACCTGTCAATGTCAGTGGCAAATGGTTTAAGACATGCCACTACGAAGTTGATCAAAGAACCGAAATGCTTGATATGGATGCAATCAGAAAAAAAGCAATTGAAAATCAACCTAAACTAATCATTTGTGGATTCTCTGCGTATCCACGGAAAATTGACTTCCAGGCTTTTAGATCAATAGCTGATGAGGTAAACGCTTATTTATTAGCTGATATTGCTCACATTGCAGGTTTAGTTGCAAGTGGTCTGCACCCCAACCCAATCCCATATTGTGATGTAGTTACAACAACAACTCACAAAACTCTTAGAGGCCCACGGGGGGGACTAATTCTCTCAAAAGATGAAGAGTTGGGTAAAAAGCTTGATAAGGCAGTATTTCCAGGCACTCAAGGAGGTCCATTGGAACACGTAATAGCAGCTAAGGCTGTGGCATTCAAAGAAGCTTCTGAATCGGAATTCAAGATCTACAGCCAAAGAGTAATCTCAAATGCACAAGTTCTTTCTAATCAACTACAAAAAAGAGGTATTTCAATTGTAAGCAAAGGTACTGATAATCATATAGTTCTTCTTGACCTTAGAAGCATCGGAATGACAGGTAAAATTGCTGATCAGTTGGTTAGTGATATCAAAATAACTGCGAACAAAAATACTGTGCCTTTTGATCCCGAGTCCCCGTTTGTTACGAGTGGACTAAGACTAGGTTCTGCAGCACTTACAACTAGAGGTTTTGATGAACAAGCCTTTGAGGATGTTGGCAATATCATTGCCGATAGACTGCTTAACCCATATGATGAAGAAATAAAGGAAAAATCAATAAAAAAAGTATCTGAACTTTGCAATAAATTTCCTTTATATAGTGAAAACATCTAAAGAGATTAATATAGACAAAAATAATCCATTTGGAGCAGAGATTTTATGCATTGGAAGTGAACTTCTTCTAGGAAACATTGTTAACACTAATTCTCAATGGATCGCAGAGCAATTGGCAATTTTAGGTATTCCACATTTTAGACAAACCGTTATTGGAGATAATCCTGCAAGATTAAAAGAAGCAATACTAGAGTCATCTAATCGATCTCAAATTCTAATTACAACTGGTGGTCTTGGACCAACACCAGATGATATTACGACAAAAATAATTGCTGATACTTTTAATACGCCCCTTGAACAAAGAAATGATATTTTAATTGAATTAAAAAACAAAATGAAGAATAGGGTTAGAAAATTGTCTGAAAGTCAGAAGAAACAATCTTTTGTACCAAAAGGGGCTAAAATTATAAACAATTATTCAGGCACAGCACCAGGTATAATATGGAGTCCTAAAAAAAATTTTACAATACTAACTTTTCCTGGGGTCCCAAGTGAATTAAAAGAAATGTGGGTAAAAGAGGCTTCAAAGTGGTTAATTAGTAATAATTTCTCAAAGGAAATTATTACTAGTAAAGTATTAAATTTTGCAGGCATAAGTGAATCCCTACTAGCAGATAAAATCCCACATTTACTTAAAGCAAGCAACCCTACTGTCGCAACTTATGCAAGTACAGGAGAGGTAAAGATAAGAATCACAGCTAAAGGAGATAATGTTAAACAAAATAATAGATCTATAAAACCAATTGAAGAAGAATTAACTCAAATAACTGGATTAAAATGCTTTAGTACAGACAATACAACTCTTGAAGAAGTAGTAATTAAATTATTACTCAATAGAAAAGAAACAATTGCTGTTGCAGAATCATGCACTGGAGGTGGTGTTGGTTCTAAACTTACAAAAATCCCTGGTTCTTCAAAAATTTTCCAAGGAGGTATAATCGCATACAACAATTTAATTAAGCAAAGAATCTTAGGTGTTCCTGAGGAACTAATTAATACCCATGGCGCAGTCTCAAAGGAAGTTGTTGAATCAATGGCGAGAGGCGTCCAAAAAATTTTCAAAGTCAACTGGGCTGTTTCTGTTAGTGGAATTGCAGGACCGACCGGAGGAAGTGAATTAAAACCTGTTGGTCTAGTCAATTTTTGTATTAAGGGTCCAAAAACCCTTATTACATGGGAGGAAAGATTTGGATCTAATAAGACAAGAGAAGATATTCAAAAATTAAGCGTTTTAAATGCTCTTGATAGATTACGTTTATCTATAATCTTTAAAGATTAAGTCCTAATTATTGGATTTGGAAGTTGAGTTCTGGAACCCTCTACGACAAAGTTTGGGATTTTCATCAGGTAAAAGAATTACCTGGTGGATCAACGCAACTTTTTGTTGGTCTTCATTTAATTCACGAAGTTACAAGTCCTCAAGCTTTTGCCGCTCTTAATGAAAAAAAACTTGAAGTCAAATTCCCTAATTTAACAGTTGCGACAGTTGACCATATCGTTCCAACATCAAATCAGCAGCGTCCTTTTAGCGATCCACTTGCAGAGGAGATGCTAGCTACTCTAGAAAAAAACTGCAAATCTAATGGAATAAAGTTTCATGGAATTGGAAGCAATTCGCAAGGAGTAGTACATGTTATGGCACCAGAATTGGGATTGACCCAACCTGGGATGACGGTGGCTTGCGGAGATTCTCATACCTCAACTCATGGAGCATTTGGAGCAATTGCATTCGGCATTGGTACCAGTCAAGTTCGAGATGTCTTAGCCAGTCAAAGCTTAGCGATGAAAAAATTAAAAGTAAGAAGAATATGGGTAGATGGTTCCTTGCAAAAAGGAGTTTATGCCAAAGATCTTATCCTTCATATCATTCGTTTACTTGGAGTCAAAGGAGGGGTCGGATTTGCCTATGAATTTGCAGGACCTGCAATAGAAAACCTCTCAATGGAAGGAAGAATGACCATATGCAATATGGCCATTGAAGGAGGTGCAAGATGTGGATATATCAATCCTGATGAAACTACTTTCAAATATCTTAAAGGGAAAGAATATTCCCCTAAAGGTAAAGAATGGGATAAAGCCATTAGTTGGTGGAAAAGTTTAGTTAGTGATTCAGAAGCTAGATTCGATGATGAAATTCAATTGGATGGATCATCGATAGAACCCACGGTTACTTGGGGCATAACTCCTGGTCAAGGTATTTCAATCAAAGAAAAAATCCCAAATCCAGAAATACTGCCAAAAAATGAGCAACAAATAGCTAAAGATGCATGCAAATATATGGATTTAGAACCAGACAAACCTATCGAAGGAACATCAATTGATGTTTGCTTTATTGGAAGTTGTACAAACGGTAGATTAAGTGACCTCGAAGAGGCATCTAAAGTTGTCAAAGATCAGAAAGTCGCAACTGGAATTAGAGCATTTGTTGTTCCAGGTTCCCAGAAGGTTGCTAAAGAGGCAAAACAAAAAGGACTTGACAAAATATTTCTAAAGGCAGGTTTTGAATGGCGAGAACCAGGTTGCTCAATGTGCCTAGCAATGAATCCTGACAAATTAGAGGGAAGACAAATCAGCGCCAGCTCCAGCAATAGAAATTTCAAAGGCAGACAAGGGTCTGCCAATGGTAGAACATTATTAATGAGTCCAGCCATGGTTGCGGCGGCGGCAATAAATGGAAAAGTTACTGATGTGAGAGATTTTCTCCAAGATTAAAAGCACAAACTGATCCAACTATGAAAATGGACTTCCCAAAAGGTGAAATCAAATACATCAGTGGACGTAGCTTTACAATTCAGGGAGACGATATTGACACTGACAGAATTATTCCTGCAAGATTTCTCAAATGTGTGAGTTTTTCAGCATTGGGAGAACAAGTTTTTGCAGATGACAGAGAAGAGCTCAAAGGGAATCATCCTTTTGATCTCGATCAAAATAAAGGTGCAAACATTCTTATCGTTAATGATAATTTTGGCTGTGGGTCAAGTCGAGAGCATGCACCACAGGCTCTTATGAGATGGGGGATAAGATTAATTGTGGGTGAAAGCTTTGCCGAAATTTTCTTTGGAAATTGCTTGGCACTTGGTATTCCTTGTCTAACAGCTTCCAAAGAAGAAATAACTAAATTACAAAAACTTGTGAATGAAAACACTTCACAAATTTGGAATTTTAATCTTAAGGATCTTTCAATTTCCAATCAAAAAGAAAGTTTTAAACTCAAAATTGAAGAAGGAGCTTACAATATGTTTTATACAGGTAAATGGGATGCAACTTCACAACTTCTAGATGAAAATGAAAGAATCAATAATACAGTAAAAAATCTTCCTTATCTAAATCATTTCAACTAATACATCTAAAAAAATTCTTTTACAGAATTGCTAAATTTAAACCCATTTAGACGAAAATAGATCCCTCCCGCCTCATTATTAGGATGATAGTAAATTCCAAATTCATAAGCCCTTCTATGAAATAAAAGTCCTAACTTTGTATCATAATATTCCCCATAATTCTCTGAACCATTATCAATATTTAAATTAGAACTAATATCAAAAATTATAGGTCCATATATTTGTTGCATAAAACCTATATTTAATGTTTTCAAGTCAATCGCATTATCAAACTTAAATGGACTATTTCCAGATTTAATTTTGATACCTGGCATAACAAATAGTTTTGTATAATCAAGAAAATTTCGCTCTAATTTACCTAATCTAATTTCAGGACCAGCACTAAGCTTAAGAAAACTCTGATCGCTAACATCTTCATATTTAAAATAAGCTGTATTAATATTAGTTCTCAAAACTAATTCAGGATTAACTAAAACAGGAGATAAAAACATCTTTCTATTTTGATCAATTTTTTTTCTATTACTTTTCCATATTTGATATTCACTATTTAAAGACGCAAACAAGCTAGTTCGCCAGAGACTAGTAAATTTAGTATTTTTCAGTTCTTCTGCTTCGTATTTAGCAGTTCCAAATCGAATATTTAAATTTTGTTTCCCTTTAGCAGCTTCAAAAGAATACGTCTTATCAAAAAAGCCTCCATATGCTGATTTAATCTCAGTCTCTCCTATTGTTCCATTCCATGCTCTAGACCTATAAGTAGTAAAAACATTAAAACTCGATTCATCTAGAATTGGCAATTTAAA
This sequence comes from Prochlorococcus sp. AG-363-G03, assembly GCA_003280265.1. Taxonomy (GTDB): domain Bacteria; phylum Cyanobacteriota; class Cyanobacteriia; order PCC-6307; family Cyanobiaceae; genus Prochlorococcus_B. The sequence continues at coordinate 14,359 of QCFJ01000018.1, forward strand.
ATACTTTCTTAAAGAGGATGAGTGTCTCAGCCCACTGAAAATCCTTTTTGTATTTAGTGTGCTCAGATCATTTACGCTATCAAAATCCCAATTCTTATAACTTGAATTTACTTTTATATTCAAACCAAACATATCCGAAAAGTTTACAACTTTACCTTCTTGACTTTTATCACTATCGTAACTATGAGTTTTATCTAAAAGAGCTCTACTAATTAGAAACTGAGGCTGAAACTCAAGTTCTAAATTATTAGTCAACTTTGTTTTATCACTTCTTCTTATTAAGACTAATCCATCACGATCTTTGCCATCAAGTATTAAACTAAATTTTCTCTTTTTTTTCGTCCCTCTAAATATTCTTTTACCAATAAAAATTTTCGTTCTATTTTCAAGAATTAAATTTGTTTTAGACGTTGTAATTAGTAATTCACCTTCATTGTCTTCTTCTGCTATGACATCTATTCCCTCAAAAGCAATTTGATGAGGATCTAATGGATCATTCGTAAAATATATTCTTTTAGATTTCCAGCCACTCTCATTAATAGTTATTAAATCAGATTTAAACCTCCAATTATTAATAGACCCTTTTGATTTATCTGATAAAGTAATTTTATTCTTTGGCAATTTAATATTACCAAAAAGAAATTCTATTCCATCATTATAAGTATTTTTAACTATATTATTAGAACTATTTTCATTTGTAATTTCATTTGAATTAGTATCAAATGTTAAATCATTCAAAACGTTTTGAATATCTAATATCCCGTATACATTGTTAATAGTTCCTTCTTGCTTTAATAGATTATATTGAAATTCCTTACCTCTAAAAGATTGCCTTCTTTTGCTAAATCTAATATTCCCCTTTGCAGTTACAATACCAGTAGATTTACTATAACTTAGCGAGTCAGACCTTAAGACCCAACCATTTATTATTGCCTTAACGTTTCCCTGCGCTAAATAAATATCCTGATCGTAATCATATTGCTTATCCGAGAAAATCTTGAGAGTTAAGAAAATATTTTCTTTTTGCTCTCCTTTTAACTTTTCTACAGGTGGTTTTTTATAAGTATCAACAATTAAATTTTCAAGAAGATTCTCTTTTCCAAAAGCACTGTCAAAAAAATAGGCGAATGTAGTAAACCCAAGGAAACCAAGGTTTACAAAAAAGAAATATTTTCTCTTCGTCGCCAAATGATTTAAGCCGACGAAAAGATAATACTTAAAAAAGAAATTACAGGAGCTTGTTTAGTCCAGTAATTAGCGTGTCATTTTTAATCCTGAGGACTTTCCAAATCCTTTCTATTTGGAGTCCTTGTTGGATCACTTGCCAAGAAACCAAATAAAAAGATCCCGACAAAGAAAAAGACGACCGTATAAACGGAAATCTTGAGGGCAAGCATGAATCCTAACCTAGTAATTAGAGCTTAAACCTATCCTATGAAGTCAATAACTCCAATGAAAAAAGCAAAGGTGTTACAGAGTTTTGGAAACTGGAAAAATTTTTCAACTTCGATAAAGCTTAAAAAGTCAATCAATGAAAGGAATATAGATAGAGAGATTAATTTTTTTTCCCATTCAAATTTCTCAAATCCTTAACTTTCCTTATTTTTCTATTTATCTAGTTCTTTTTCTTTTTCAGCTTTTTTCAGCTTTTTTCAGCTTTTTTCAGCTTTTTTCAGCTTTTTTCAGCTTTTTTCTAAGCATAATTCTCAAATGTCATATTTTTTTAGGTCATTCCATCACAAGTTTCTACAGTCTCTTCTTCTTTTGGACAAGTTCTCATACAATATCTGGACTCATACAAATCTGAGCTTAGAGAACCGACATGGGACAAAAAACAGCACTTGGATCTTTGCTTAAATCCATTGGCAATTCTGGACAAGGAAAAGTTGTACCAGGATGGGGAGCAGTACCAGTAATGGCTTTTATAGGAATTTTGCTACTAGTTTTTCTAGTGATAATGCTCCAAATTTATAACCAATCACTTCTCCTACAAGGTTTTTCTGTCGACTGGAACGGTTGAATTGATTAAATTCTGAGTAATTAAATTTCGCTCATGAATATTTTTGGGGTTGGTTTACCTGAAATAGCTGTTATTGCTGGATTAGCACTTGTTATTTTTGGTCCAAAACGTCTTCCTGAACTTGGAAGAACTATTGGTAAAACTCTCAAAGGTCTTCAAAGCGCCTCTACAGAATTTGAGCGTGAAATCAAAAACGCCATGACAGAAGAAGAGTCTTCAAATGAAGACATTTTGGAGAAAGAAAACTAATTTCTCCAAAATTAAATAAATATATTTAACTTTTAGAATCAACAAAGATTCTATCTACTTGATATGTTGGGCAATAACATAAAATTATTAGTTGGCTTAGGAAATCCAGGAGTTGAGTACCAGAAAACTCGACATAATGTTGGTTTCATGGTTTTAGAAGAGATTTCAAAGAAAAATAATTGCAGCTTTCGTGAAAACAAAAAATTATTTGGGAGGACTTGTTCTTATGGCTCAGGTATAGAACAAACAAGACTCTTAATGCCTAATACATACATGAATGAAAGTGGAAAATCAGTTAGATCAGCAAAGGATTGGTTTAATTTTGAAAATCATCAATTAATAGTCCTAGTAGATGATATGGATCTACCTCTAGGAAAAATAAGAGTCCGCTCTAAGGGGAGCTCAGGAGGTCATAATGGATTAAAAAGTATTATCAAACATCTTGGTACTGCTGAGTTTAAGCGATTAAAGATTGGGATAGGAGCCCCAAGTGAGATTCAACAAGACAGAAAATCTAAGACTGTATCTCATGTCTTAGGTAGATTTTCAAATGAAGAATTTATAGTATTAAATTTGATCATTCAGGAAATTATTAGTTGTATTGATTCAATCACATCAAATAATTGGGAAAAGATAACTACTCGACTAAATTCTTACAAGCCTGAAAAATCATAACTGTTTGAGAATGAATAACAAACCATCAACTACTGCATATCTTCAAATTCATAAGCAATGCTTTAATCAAAAGAAGGTTGAAGGGATTGTTCGTGCAGGGGATTTCGAATGGAGTTTTATTTGGGCTTTTCACAGGGGACAACTTTTTGTAGAACCACCACTTGGAAGAGCCTTAATAAAAGATGCCTTAGAACGGTATTTAGTAAAAGCTGATTACAAACTTGAGTCTGGCGGAGATTACATTTTTACAGTTAGGGCCAAATTTTAATATCTAGTTTCTCTGGCCAGATCAATGAAGATTTTAAAAAATCTTCCAATAAAATCAAAGCGACAATGGCATCAAGATTTTCAGGAGGGAAAAGGATTTCTTTTGGAAGCCAACGAATAAAATAATTTGGAGGCCAAATTTCCCAATATCTAAACCTTGCTCGTAAAGTTGATCCTTTTTCATTCACATAATTTAGATCAAAAAGTTTTTTTCGTTTTAATTCATTCTTTATATACTTACAATTTGTTCCATCACCAATGATTATCTTACTAATATCATAATCCTCATTCCAAAACGAAACTAAATCAGAAAATTTATTTAACGAAGTTATCCCAGCTTCAATTACTTTTCTGGACTTAATATCAGCCAACAATAAGCCACATTTTTTATTACCTGGATCTATTGATATATAAAAACTCATTTAATTTTTGCCTCTAATAATTTCTTCTAAAGACTTTAGCTCTAATGATACAGATACTTTATCTGCACTTTGATGAGTATCAACAGCTCTAGCTATTATTTGAAATTCTCCCTTTTTTTTACTAACTAGATACTTTCCTAAATTATTAATTTGATTAGCATTAATTTGCAACTCAGAACTTAACGATCCTCGTCGCCGCACCTCTGCCAAAGTTGAAGCAATTAAAAGATTAATCTTTTTACTAATAGATTCAGAATCAAAATCAGATAAAGATATATTTTCTAAAGCAATAACCTCTCCTTTACTTGTAATAATTTTATTTAATGTGACCTCAGGAAATGCATAAACATAATTTTCACCTCTAAGTATATTTCCTGCTGATTTAATTCTAACAACCCAACTTCTGTTATCAGATATTTTACTCTCAAGCTTCTCAATATCATCTTTACGAACTAATAATATCCTTCTATAATTAGATTGATTTATTTTTACTAAATTAAAAGCATAAAGATTAGCTTGCTGCAATAAACTTTCGATAATTTTTTTTATATCACTATTTTTATTTAATTTAATGGTCTTAGTTACTAAAGTCTGGCCACTAGTTATTACTACATTTCCACTTCTAAAAGCATACAAATTTTTTTCTAATTTTTTTAATTCTTTTTCACTATCTATAATCTTTTCTCGAATATCCTCTAATTGAAATAATCCAACCCTTAAATCCCTATCAAATACAATCATTGTTGCAAATGAAATAGCACTAATAATACTTCCAGTAAAAACAGTTATTAAAACAGCTGTACTTTTTGGTCTTAATTTAAAGATACTTAAACGAGCCTTACCAACTCTAGAACCTAATCGATCACCTAGAGTAGAAAGTATTCCACCTAGGATTAATATTAAAAGAATTTTCAGCCAGACTGTCACAGAAAGAAAGAAGAAGTGGAACGAATCAAACCTCCTAAACCTTAGTATGTAATGGCCTTCAATTAAATCTTTTTGCTAAGGCTATTGGATCAAATATAGTTATCTTTTTCCTATCTATTGCCAACAATGATGAACTTTTTAACTCACCAAGTAGTCGTGTAATAGTTACTCTGGTTGAACCAATAGCTTCAGCAATAGCTTGATGTGAAAGTCTTAAATCAATTGTTACACCTTTTTCCCCAGGTACACCAAAGTCCCTGCACAAAACCAGCAAAAAACTTGCAAGCCGAGAAGACATATCTCTATGAGTTAAAGTTTCAATCATTGTCTCAGTTTGGAGTACTCGACTTGATAGACCTTGTAGAAGAAGTAAACCAACCGAAGCATCTTGCTCAATTGCATTCCTTACCGAAGTTGCCGGGGCTGCTACGAGTTCCACACGAGTAAATGCAACTGCATGATAAAAACGATCTGATCTATTACCTGTCAATAAAGATAAAACTCCGAAAAGACTATTTTCCCTCAATAAAGCAACTGTAATTTCTTCACCTGTTTCATATACCCTGCTCAAGCGAACAGCACCACGCCTAATCAAATAAACCCTTTCTGCTGGATCACCAGGAAAAAAAATTGTTTTTGACCTATCTATGACTTCAGTAGAAACACCATCTAAAGAATTAATTACGTCCAATAACGTGTTGGTTGGAGGCAAAGAATTTGATGATGAATTAACAGCCATATGGCTATTTTTTTGTTGGTTGAAACGGGTAAAGCCACGAAACGAAGTGACCATATTTAATTGATCGTTCTGAGAACATTAATTAGTTGTGAAAAAACGATATGTAGCCATGGCGACTTTTTTCACCCTTAATCCCCATCTCTATTTCTTTCCTCGTTCTGAATTCTACTATTTAAAATCCGCATGCTTAAAAATACACTTGAAAAGTATTCAAAAAATTGATCTATCGATTTAAACCCCTTCAAAGCTCCGAAGAATCTTAAAAGTTAAAAAATTTTACCTCATACACCACAGATAGTGTTCTTTGGTTGATTACAAATTTTAAAGCGCTAGATTAAATTTACGACGTTAAGATCGAATTTGAGATGAATGCAGGATCAAGCATCAATGCTCAACGAGAGAATTTGTCACTAGCCAAAGGGCCTTCGCTTAGAGCTCTTCCAGATAGAAACCCTTTACAACTAGTTAAAACACAAGGCCAATTACAAATACACACCTCTCCTTTTAGAGGTAGTTTTTCTATTGTTTTAAGCGAGGCGCTACGATCTGCAGGTTTAGGAAGCAAAGTTTTAATATCTCAATTCTTGAAAGGCGGAGTCAATCAAGGTCCCCTTGGAGCAGTAAATCTTTGTGGTCGACTGGAGTGGCTAAGACCAGCTATTGAAACTTGCTTACCTGAAGAGTTGCCAGAAGAAAATTTATCTTTTAAGAAAAAGCATGAAGAGAAAGCAATTAAAGAACTATGGGAATTTTGTAAAAAACGTATAGTTGAAAAAAAGTTAGACAAAATCGTACTTGATGAAATTGGTATGGCAATTAGCCTTGGTTTTATAGAAGAAACTGATTTAATTTCTATGATCAATAACCGTCCATCATCTACAGATATTATTCTTACGGGACAATCAATTCCTCCTAAAGTGATTGAGATGGCTGATCAAATTACCGAATTACGCTGCAATTAAATGTTAAAGAACGATCGTTGGATTTCACAGCAAGCTTCTTTAGGAATGCTTGAACCATTTCAAGAAAAACTAATAAGGCATCTTGAGCCTGAATCAAAAAAATCACCTGTTTTAAGCTTTGGTTGCTCATCTTATGGATACGATTTGCGTCTATCCTCAAAAGAATTTTTGATTTTCAAGCATGTTCCAGGAACAGTAATGAATCCAAAAAAATTTAATCCTGCGAATCTAGAACCTACCGATTTAAAAGAAGATCAGGATGGTAAATATTTTATTTTACCTGCTCACTCTTATGGTCTTGGAGTGGCATTAGAGAAAATGAAAGTCCCGCCAAATATTACTGTTATTTGTCTTGGCAAAAGTACTTATGCTCGCTTAGGAATAATTGTCAATACAACGCCTGCAGAAGCAAGCTGGGAAGGTCATCTAACACTTGAATTTAGTAACAGTTCTGGGGCAGACTGCAGGATTTATGCTGATGAAGGAATTTGTCAATTACTTTTCTTTGAAGGTGACCCTTGTGAGACTACTTACAGCGATAGGCAAGGCAAATATCAACATCAACAAGAAAAAGTAACTTTAGCAAAAGTTTGAATATGAGTCTTGTTCAATTAATAACTTCTACACCAGATGCGGAGAAAAGCATGGCATACATAGCCAGAGTTAGTAATCCAAAAAATCAAGATAATGAAGATTTTAGTAAATTATTGGCATATTGCATCAAAAATGAGCATTGGAGTGTGTTTGAGCAAGCTTATATGACTTTACAAATAGAAACCACAAGAGGAATCGCAGCACAAATATTGAGACATCGATCATTTACTTTTCAAGAATTCTCGCAACGTTATGCAGATAGTAGAGCACTTGGAGAAATACCCCTACCTGAATTAAGAAGGCAAGATAATAAAAATAGACAAAATTCAATTTCAGATTTATCAGAAAAAGTTATAAATCAATTTAATGAAAAGATTAAACGTCAATTCAAACTAAATAAACAACTTTATGAAGAAATGCTAGAAGCAGGAATAGCAAAAGAATGTGCGAGATTTGTACTTCCACTTGCTACACCAACTAGGATTTACATGACAGGTTCATGTCGTTCTTGGATTCATTACATAAATCTACGAACTGGCCATGGGACCCAAAAAGAACATATGGATATTGCACAAGAGTGCAAAAATATTTTTTCGCAAGAATACCCAGTGGTTTCATCAGCCTTAAATTGGCTCAATTAACTATGGTTTCTTGGAGCTTCAGTTTTAATAATGTTATTAAAACTCTCCTCCTTAGAGAAAAATTCTGATGACAAGTTGCTTGAGTTTGATTCTTTAGTAAAAGATGGTAATTTTGAATTATTAATTAAAGAGATAAATATTTCATTAAGTTCATTATATTTTCTAACCCCTAATGAAAACCCCTTCATAACACCTTTATCATCAAAAAAAATCAGCTTAGGGATACCATTAACATCATATTGTTCAATCAAATCAATCCATCTAGAATTATCAACATTCAGTAAAACAATGTCGACTTTATTGTCATTTTGTTTTTTTGCATCAATCATATCTGGAGCCATCTCCTTACAAGCTTCACACCAATCTGCATAAAATTCAAAAACTGTAGGTTTTCCATTTGACAAGGCATTTTCAGGTAAAAGGGAGTTTTTAGCTAATTGATCAAGCATTGTATTTTCTTTAAAACCATTGCGAATAAAGAGTAAAGCAATCACTAGAGAAAAACTTAGAAAAGCTAAAAAATATTTTTGGAAATTACTAAGGTCTTTGCCTGCACTAGTATTATCTTTCATAATAGATAAGTATTCCTATAGTTAATTATATATAAAATTATTGAATTCAAAAAGCATATGATTATATTAATTATAAATCACCTTAATTTATGAATAGGGCACTATTTCTAATATACATTGCTCTATATATTGGCAAATTCTGCTTAAGAACAAATAATTCCCTGTCTGTTGTTACCTCGTAGGGATTTTTTTCAAGCCATTTTAATCCTTTCAAAATTTTTCTATCAAAATAAATACTCTCATCAATAATATTAGTCATATATTCAATTAGTTTAGATATATCGCTTTGTATGAATAGTTCTCCATCCTTACTTATAGATCGTGCAATCGAATTAAGAAGACTTTTTGTTAACACTCTCCTTTTAAGATGTTTTCGTTTAAACCAGGGATCTGGGAATTGAATCGAAACTCTTTTTAATTGATTAAGATCTAAATCTGACAACCATTCATCTAAGCTAATATTGACATTGCAATATAGAAATTTTAAATTTAACAACCCCAATTGTTTTCTTTTTCTTTCAGATGAACTAACAAGAGGTTCTCTTATCTCGAGCCCTAAAAAATTCCAATTGGGATATTTTGATGCCAATTCTATTAAGAATTCTCCTTTAGCAGAACCAATATCTATATGAATTGGATCATGAGAATTCTTGAAAAGAATAGAATTACTTGGCAGTGATAAAGGTAATTGAAAAAAATGGCTTAGAGGATTTACATGCTGTCTCACAAATGAAGCCTGATATTAATAAATCAAAGTTATATCCTAGCAAGTTAACTTCAAATTCCAAGTCAAAGTCTCAAGAAGATAAACTTTATTATTTATTTGCTACTAATCGTCAATAAAAATATCGAATAAATTTGATTTCTAAGTTAGGCTTTTTATCTGAATATAGAGAAAAGTCTTGAATAATTGGGAATAAAGATGAAAAAAATAGATAAAGGCTGATAATAGATATGAATGAGATTATTGTCTTGACTGAACCTCAATTCCAAATTCTAGTTTGGCTCTCATATCGTATTGCAGCCACTTTTGCATTTGGTCTGCCTTTGTTTCTCTTCATTTGGGCAAAAATTTCCAATTCAAGCTCTATTGATCGATTGTTATCAATTTATTGGAAAGTTTCTAGTCTTTACGCAATAAATATTCTGTTTCTAAGTAGTGAGAGCCAATTAGGCCTATTCATATCTCTAATCTCACCAATACTAATGATTGCTTCTATTTGGTTTTGGGTTGATCTCAATGAAGAAATTGACGAGATGTATATATACAACCCAATTTCATTAACAACAAGAATTTGGCGTTGGAGCTTATCCTTCTGGGGAATTTTAAATACTGGACTACATATCATTAGTTGGAGATGTTTAAATTCAATAAATGGAAACTATTGCGATACATGGAGAGAAATCCCATACAATGCATTTATTACAACAAAAATCATTATAAAATTTATTTTAGATGGTAATTGGACTACAACTTTAGCTACATTTTTTGCATATCTAGCTCTAATACTATATTTAATAGGTTTACTCCAATGGCTTGTGATCCAATTCCCAAAAAATGGACGTTTTGCGGGTAAGTTTTAGAAAATAATTAATTTATATTTAAATAGCCAACACTACTTTTTCACATCTAGTGCAAATCTTTGGATGGTTTTTATTTTGGCTCATTTCCACTTCGTAATGCCAGCATCTTTCACATTTAAATCCATTGGCTTTAGCAATATCCACTGATGCAATATCATTATCTTCACTGACTAAAACCTCAGCCCAAGGCTCTCCTCCAATTTGCAAAGATGAAACAAGGAACCAATCTCTCAAAACATCAACCTTGTTAGATTCACTTTCAGATAACCATTCGATAGCACCTTTAACTTTTTCATCAAAGATATCAACTCTTACTGAAGCTTCTAAAGAGGAACCTAATTCTTGATTATTTCGACAGCTTTCCAACATACGATTAATAACTGTTCTAAGTTTGCGTAATTCAGCAACATGAATATTAAGACTATTATTTCGCCACGCGTCAGGTACTTTAGGCCATCCTCTTTGAAAAACGGAGTTTTCCTCTAAGCTATATGGAATATTTTGCCAAATATCCTCTGCCATATGACATAAAACAGGTGCAATTAAGCCAGATATTTTCTCTATAACCAAGGATAAAACTGTCTGACAACTTCTTCTTCTAAAGTCAGTTTTATAGCTCACATACAACCTATCTTTTGCTATGTCTAAGTAAAAATTTGATAGATCAACTACACAAAAATTCTGAATTGTTTGGAAAAACTTAGAGAATTCGAAATTGGAGTAGGCGTCGGTTATCTCATCAATCACTTCAGCTGTTCTATTCAACATCCATTGATCTAATAATGGGAGGTTTGAAATATCAATGGAATCCTTTCTATAATCAAAATCATAGAGATTTCCTAATAGATACCGAGACGTATTTCGAACCTTTCGATAAACGTCAGAAATTTGCTTAAGTATATTTGAACCAATAGGAACATCTGCTGAGTAATCAACAGAACTAACCCAAAGCCTCAAAACATCTGCTCCATAAGCAGGATTTAATTTTTTATTTGAACCACCATTAATTATAACTAAAGGATCAATAATATTTCCTAAGGATTTACTCATTTTCCTGCCATTCTCATCTAAAGCAAAACCATGTGTAAGGACTTTTTTAAAAGGTGCATATTCATTGACTGCTACCGAAGTCAATAAAGATGACTGAAACCAACCCCGATGTTGATCAGATCCTTCCAAATACAAATCTGCTGGATAATTTAGTTTTTCTTTCTTGGAAATAACAGAAGACCAACTCGAGCCTGAGTCAAACCAAACATCCATAGTATCAGTACCTTTTTGCCATCGATCTGCCTCGTTTAAATAAGACGGAGGTAAAAGCTGAGAAACTTCGTATTCCCACCACACATCTGCTCCATGAGTAGAGAATAAATCAGTTATGTGAGCAATAGTTTCTTGATTAAGTAGAATTTCTTTCCCATTTTTTTCATAAAAAACTGGTATTGGTACTCCCCAAGTCCTTTGTCGTGAAATACACCAATCTCCTCTTTCTCTAACCATAGAATAAATTCTATTTTTCCCAGATTCAGGGAGCCAAATAACATCCTCTATTGAAGAAAGTGCTTTATCCCTAAACCCTTCAACAGAAGCGAACCATTGCTCTGTAGCCCTAAAAATAGTTGGTTTCTTAGTTCTCCAATCATAAGGATACTTGTGCTCATATGGAATTTCTTTAATCAAAGATCCAGTATTAATGAGATCATTTATTATTGTATTATTAGCATCTTTTAATACATTTAGACCTTCAAATTTGCCAGCTTCTTTAGTGAGAAAACCTTTCGCATCTACTGGGCAAGAAATTGGTAGATTATATTTTTTACCAGTATTAAAATCATCAACACCATGGCCTGGAGCAGTATGTACTAATCCAGTTCCAGAGTCAGTAGTTATATAATCTCCCCCTAATACTACAGGACTTCTTTTATCAAATAAAGGGTTATGATATAGAATCCCATCTAATTTCGATCCATTGATTAATACTCTTTTTTCATAATTAACTCCTACGATTTCAGAAACATCTGCCAAAAGATCATTAGCAATAATTATTAAAGATCTATCAGAGCCTTGTGCAATTACATAATCTAATTTTTGGTTAACAGATATTGCCTCATTTGCAGGAATTGTCCAAGGGGTAGTTGTCCATATAACAAGTTTAACTTCTTTTAATTGCCCTTCAGAATTAAAAAGATCTGGTGCTTGATTAGAAATTTCTTGAGTTAATATTTTTGGTATTTGATCAACTTTAAATCCCACATAAATACTTTTGCTAACATGACCACTGGGGTATTCTAATTCCGCCTCGGCCAGAGCAGTTTGAGAACTTGGACTCCAATGAACAGGTTTCAAGCCTCGATATATGTATCCTTTGAAAACCATTTCGCCAAATAACTTAATCTGGGACGCTTCAAACTTTTTGTCCAAAGTTAAATATGGTTGATCCCAATCTCCCCAGACTCCCCACCTTTTGAAACCATTCATTTGCTGAGAAACTTGCTTTTTTGCATAAGCAGCTGCTTTTTTCCTCAATTTAATAGGGGTAAGTTGCGCCCGTTGAGTTTTATCCAAACCTTGAAGAACTTTCAATTCAATAGGCAAACCATGGCAATCCCATCCAGGGACATAACAAACTTTTTTACCTCTCATAGTTTGAAATTTATTAATTATGTCCTTCAATACTTTGTTAAGAGCATGGCCCATATGCAGCGTCCCATTTGCATAAGGGGGGCCATCATGCAAAGTAAAAGTCTCTCCAGTGTTTTTTAAACCTAATTCGAAATCTATTTTTTCTTCAGCCCAAAAAGCTTGTAACTCAGGTTCTCGTTGAGTTGCATTCGCCCTCATCCCAAAATTAGTATGCAGAAGGTTGAGAGTGTCTTTGTAGGCAGGGCGATCCTTTTGAGAATCTTTATTTACATTATTCACTTTGAGAAATATCCAGTAGTCAACTTGGTTACTGTAGACCTTTTAACCTTATCAAGAAGTCTCTTCATTTTCAGGTAATTCTTGATTTATGATCTTATTGGAACCATTTGGAACAGATTGATCAACTACTTTCTTCTTGACTTCTTCTTTCAATTCTGGATGAACCCATTTTTTTTCTTTTAAAGGTTTTTCAGATTTGTTCGTAAAGCTTGTAATAACCTTTAAAAAGCCATTGCGTAGTAAAGCAAAACTTTGACCGAGCTCTTTAAAAGATTCAAACCATCTTTGAAAAGATCCAATCCGCTTTATTTCTTCAGGGCTTAATTTATACCACCTATTTTCAATGATTTCTAAAATCATTTTTCCATACAAAATTGCCATAGAAATAACAAGTAAATTTATCGAACCTCTTAAAAGATCATTCTCCACTAGTAGAAATAATCCTAAAAACAAAAAAAGTCCGCCCATTAACCAATCTCTCGGCCTACTAAGTTCGACAAGCATTAAAGGTAAAAACAATATCAAAAATCCAACAAACAGAAATAAATACCCAAAAATAGAAATAACCATATTTTTGTCAATATGAATTTGGTTTATTGTGGGAGAAGCTTCTTAAACAACTACAAATCATGCTTCATAAAAAATAGAATTACCAATCTCTCATATATCAATATAAAAATTACATTAATCTTTTTACGTTCACGAATCAAAAATAGTCTTTAAATAGCCATCAATGAGCTGCTAGTATTAGTGGATTAACGGTGAAAACCTAGGCCCACCTGGCGGAATTGGTAGACGCGCTGGTTTTAGGTACCAGTGACTTTAGTCGTGGGAGTTCAAGTCTCCCGGTGGGCATTTTTTAATTAAGCTGAACAAGCTCATTTATCTACATCACATCAAGCAATGACCCAGTGCTTATCGAGGTCTGACAAAGATAAGGCAACAAAAAAACTGAAGTCATTACGAGACTGGCAAAATGAGATCCAGGAATATCTTGATCCTCCTAAGCCCATAAACGTAACTTTAGGGCTATTCTTTGGTGGGTATTGTCTTGCAATAATTAGTGTTTGGCAGTGGTATCAAGGGAATTGGCCGTTACCAATATTAGTCGCATTAGCTTTTTTGGCTCTCCACATGGAAGGAACCGTTATTCATGATGCCTGTCACAATGCTGCCCATCCAAATAAATGGATCAATCAATTCATGGGGCATGGGTCGGCCATATTACTAGGTTTTAGTTTCCCAGTTTTCACTAGAGTTCATCTCGAACATCACAAATACGTTAACGACCCAAAAAACGATCCAGATCATATAGTTAGTACTTTTGGTCCCATTTGGTTAATAGCTCCAAGATTTTTTTATCATGAATATTTTTTCTTTGAACGAAAACTGTGGAGAAAATTTGAACTAATGCAATGGGGTATTGAGAGGGCAATATTTATTTGCATTGTAATTGCGGGAATTAAATATAATTTTATGAATGTTATTTATAATCTATGGTTTGGGCCAGCATTAATGGTGGGAGTAACTTTAGGAATATTTTTTGATTATCTTCCACACAGACCTTTTCAATCTAGAAATAGATGGCGAAATGCAAGAGTTTATCCAAGTAAATTAATGAATTTGTTAATAATGGGACAAAATTATCATTTAGTTCATCATTTATGGCCATCAATTCCCTGGTTTGAATATAAACCTGCCTATGAAGCTACAAAACCTCTCTTAGATCAAAAAGGTTCACCTCAAAGAATGGGTACTTTTGAAACTAAAAAAGATAGTCTAAATTTTCTCTATGATATTTTACTTGGAATTAGAAGTCATAAAGAAAGAAGAAGTAAAATGAGATCGATAGCAAAAATATTACCCAAAAATAATTGGAGAAAAAAATATATAAAATTAATTCATAAAACTCGTATAAAAACTGAAACCAAAAGGTAGTTTATAAATCTAAAGTATTTTAGGCACTCTAAAAAAATCACCTTCTCTATGAGGTGCTTGATTAAGAATATCTTCTCTTGTGCAATTAACTTCAACAAAGTCATCCCTCATTGCATTAACTACTTCAACAGCTCTAGTAGTAGGCGGAATATTATCAGTATCTATTTCTTGTAGGTGATCAACATATGAAAGTATTTCTTCGAGTTGCTTTGTATAAGTTTCTATTTGATCTTCTGGCAGCTCTAAACGAGCTAACTGCGCAACCTTACGAACATCAGACGAAGAAATTTTAGTCATGTTTATGTTAGAAAATTTTCAAGATCTTTATTTAATGAAAAGGAGACCTTATTAGCAAAGATCTTAGTGATTTCCTTTAGACAATTCAATTCATCTACCATTGTGCCATCTAAATGCCTATTGTGGAATCCTAAGTTCTAGTCGATTGATAAGCAATTGGAGAAATCTATTATTAAGTGAGTAATATGAGTCAAAAGAAATAGTAAGCAAATCTCAATTCTTACAAAAGAATTCTTCTCAAGGCCATCTCATTTGGTCGCTCCGAACTTAATTGGCTGTTTTTTAATTAAGCGCTTATCAAAGAACAACTATCTTGCTGGTGTAATTGTTGAAACTGAGGCTTATTCTCAAGAAGAAGGCTCATGCCATGGTTTCTCAGGCAGAACTCAAAGAAACGAAACGCTTTTTGGAGAACCTGGTAACTTTTACATATACCTTTCATACGGAATTAATCATTGCGTTAATATCGTGACCGGAGAGAAAAATTGGGCAAATGGTGTACTTCTTCGATCAATCGCAATAAAAGGGGAAAACGAGAGAATTGCCTCTGGACCAGGGTTATTAGCAAAAAGATTTGGATTAAATCGAACTTTTGACAATTTACCCTTATCACCTACAAATGATTTTTGGTTAATGCAGGGAGAAAATTTTACAGGAAAGGGAAATATTGTTCAGACCACAAGAATTGGCATATCTCAAGCTAAAGGTATACCTTGGCGTTGGTACCTTAAATGTAGTAGGAGTGTTAGCAAAAGGGTTAAAGGAGATCGAATTCCTCCAAAAAATAAGTGTTGGTCACCACCCGCATTTGAGGGATTATGAATAATTGGATACATAATCACATTCTTGATCTATCTACTTTTTCTTTAGAGGATTACAACACAGTTTTAGAACTAACAACAAGATTCAAAGATGTCCATAAATCAAGTTCTAGAAAACTTCCTGCACTTCAAGGAAGATTGATTACTAACTTATTTTTTGAGCCAAGTACAAGAACACGATCTAGCTTTGAACTTGCTGCAAAGAGACTATCTGCTGATGTTCAAAATTTTTCTGTATCAGCAAGTTCTTTAAGCAAAGGAGAGACCCCATTAGACACAATCCTCACATACATCTCCATGGGTGCTGATATTTTAGTAATTAGGCACGAGTGTACAAATGTTCCCGCGGAGTTAGCTAATTACCTAGATACAAATAACATAAATACATCTATTCTTAATGCAGGAGATGGATTTCATAGTCATCCAAGTCAAGGTCTTTTGGATCTATTTACACTAGCTAATTTCTTTAATCCAAACGAACCATCCACTAAGAGTCTTTTAAACAAAAAGATCACAATAGTTGGAGATATTCTTCATTCTAGAGTTGCCCGATCAAACCTTTGGGCCCTTACTGCATGTGGAGCTGAAGTAACGCTTTGTGGACCTCCAAGTCTACTTCCAGAAGAATTCATTGACTTTGTTCTCAATCCTCCGCCAGGGCAAAAATTTGACCCCATCAATAAGAGAGGTTCTATTTTTATAGAAAGATCACTAAAAGATGCCTTGAAAAATAGTGATGCTGTTATGACACTTCGATTACAGAAAGAGAGAATGAAGCAAAATATGCTGACAGATCTAGATAGTTACTATGCAAAATATGGAATAACACATGAAAGTTTAAAATGGTGTGAAAAGAAAGTTCCTGTCCTACATCCCGGACCAGTGAATAGAGGAATAGAAATAAGCAGTCACTTAGTTGAAGATAATTCAATCAATCTTATAAGCAAGCAAGTAGAGAATGGTATTCCAACAAGAATGGCCTTGTTGTATTTACTAGGGTTAAGTAAAAATAATTAATTGCACTTATAACAATTTTAATCCCTCTGAAAAAAGGCCATAAGCTATTCCGAGCC
>QCFJ01000019.1 GCA_003280265.1 Prochlorococcus sp. AG-363-G03
CCAACGAAGTTGAGATTAGAGAATTAAATATAGAATTGCTAAATCCTGATTAGATTCTGCGACTTTTTTTCTTAAGAAAATCAATGCCTCATCGTTCATACGTGACTCGGCAATCATTTTTTCAGCTTCATTAATACCATGTTCAAGATTTTTAATTTTTAATTGAAGAATTTCCCTATCTTTTTTGCACTGCTTAAGTGTGAAGTCGTCAATCATTTATGTAAATATTTAAACCAATAAATTTTTTCCTAGTTTAATAAGTCAAACAAAACGTTTAAAAATTTTAATCTAGAGTCTAACGTTTTAATACCAAATTCTTTTTGTTGTTGTTTGAGAATGGGTTGACCATCTACCCCTAATGCTGAAGAAATAAATTTCTGATCTTCTGAAATCCAAGTTTTAACCATTTCATCGACTATCTCAACATGAAATTGTAACCCATATGCTAACGAACCAATACTAAATAATTGTTCCTTACATCTACTACTACTAGCAATCAGCTTTGCAATATTAGGCAATATAATTCTGTCTCCATGCCAATGCAATACAGGGAAAGGTTGACTTAAAAATGCTGTCAGTTTGCTTTTATTTTTTAGTGATTGCGGAAAAATATAGTCCCACCCTATTTCAGCTAATGGTTGACGAGATGTCTCCTCCTGAAGCAATTCGACATCGCCACCAGCTGCATAGGCTAAGAGCTGAGCTCCCAAGCATACACCTATCAATCCAACACCTTGATTTAAGGCTTTTTTTATTAAGCGAACTTCTTCGATAAGCCATGGATAAGTTGAAGTTCCAATGTCTCTAATACCCATAGGTCCACCCAACACCAAAAGCAAATCTCCATTCCTAAGTTCAGGAAGAGAGTCTCCTAAATCCAAACGAAAAATTGTTACACTAAATCCTCTTTCCTCAGCAATATTGACAAAAAGTCCAGGCCCCTCGCGTTCTAAATGCTGAAGAACAAGTAAACGACTCATAAATAAATTAAAAATCTACATTTTCATTTGGAGTAAAAACTGAGCAATACAATTTGATGAATAGCTCTGCCTCCTTTTCATCTTTACCATCATATTTAAGTTTGAGCTCTTCTATTGCGACTAAAGCAGTTTTCTCTTTCAACCTATATCTTGCACAAGTATCTAGAACTTTAAACATTCGAGTAGTAACTGCTACCGATGGGGTGCTTAGACCCAACAAGAAAGTAACAAGTAATAGATATTTCATATAAATAATTCAATCATCTTTTTTAGATAAAGCTTTAGAGCTATGGAATCATTTATTAATTTTATACAAAAGGAGAAAAATCATAGATAAAAGAAAAGAAGTAAGAGCTTCTAAATAAATAAAGAAATGATCGTTAAAATACATTTTTTTATCTTAAGATTAGATTAAATTTGCTTTAATTCTTCATCTGTTAATGAGCAAAAACCTCCTGAACATCTCTCAGGTTTATTTAAATCTGTAACAGATTCCAACCCACCGATAATTAAATTAAGCTTTGACATTTTGTAAAACTTCTCGTGAACAGAATCAGTAAACTTTTTTTCCTTCTCATACTCTAACTCGCATGGATCTATGTTGTTATAAAACCATTCATCATATTGAATATAATTTGACTTTGCATAATATGTCATATGACTAGAGTAATACGACATAGGAATAAATACCACCAATTAAAGTCAAGGCTAGTTGGGTTGTTTATCAAGACTTTTTTAATTGTTGAAACTTCAAATCGATCAGTAAATATATTCAATACAGATGAAATGTACCTCAAAATTAGCTTGATGGACCGCATTTTGGAGAACCATTATTTCCATCGAGATTTTGAATTTTGGATATGTCTAAATCGGATATCTCCAGTCCATAAAGTTCAGCGATCTTAGTCATCGCCAAACCCTCTGCACCTGTCCATGCTTCAGCTAATACCGACCAAGTCTTTTGACTAAATTCAACTCCGAGATTTTCGTTGATAGCTCTTTTTTTATCTACCTCCACTACTTTCTTTAGTCCCTGCTTTGATAGGTGACTTTTTATCCTTAAGAAAACAACCTCCAACATTGAATAATAGAACTTTTCCATTGCTTTGTTGTATGCCCATTCAGCTTCTTTCTGTGCCTTTTTTGCAAATTCGGTTGTAATCTCCATATCCATTTATAATTTTAGAAAGTGTTTTTTATATTATAGTTTTTGAATTAAGCCATTAAAGATGGAATCTGAAAGTCAGCTCATAAATAAATAATTTAAATAAATGCTATCCTCAAAATCGAATAAATTTTTTTACAGAAACCCTTTTTCATTAAATCCACGGATTTGTCCATTAGATTAAATTAAAAAAATGTCTTTAGAACTTACAGAATTAGTAAAGG
This sequence comes from Prochlorococcus sp. AG-363-G03, assembly GCA_003280265.1. Lineage (GTDB taxonomy): Bacteria > Cyanobacteriota > Cyanobacteriia > PCC-6307 > Cyanobiaceae > Prochlorococcus_B. Next base: position 2,370 of record QCFJ01000019.1, read on the forward strand.
ATTTTATAGCAACAAAACTCCTCTCAAAAGTTGAACTGGATTTCTTAGAGAGTGAACTATGGGAAACCCTCGAACATATCGATGAAATAACTTCCTTAACAGCAGCTCCAATAGATGTTTCTAAAGAATTAAAATTAAAAGATGGTTCCTCATGGCAATTATGTTGTGCAGTAGTACTTGATGAGGCAAGACCACAAAGAACCCCTCGTTCAGAAAAACTTATCAAATTAATAGAACAATTTTCTCTCCAATGACACTACTTATATAGTTCTGAAATTCTAAGATTAAAATAATTCAACAAAATTTTGATCTCACTTGTTTAATAAAAGCATCTTTCTAAATTTATAAAAAAACATACCCGTTTTCTCATAAAGATGATTTGGTTCTTTTTTTAGCTCTAATTGATATGGATTAATAAAAATAGTCAACAATATTCTTAAGGCAGTATAAAAATTTTTACTAGACTTTATATCCTGATATTTTTCGTTTCTCAATTTAGAAATTAAATGCTTATCTAACAAAGGCTCTAGAGAGTTAAGGACTATGTCTTTCTCCTTTTGACTGATTGTAGATAATAAAACCATCAACCCTTTTATTGATGATTCATCTCCATTGATAACGTTCCTAAGAACGCTTTGATAGAGATTCTCCCATTTGTAGGGTTCATTTCTAAAAAGATTAGAAGCAGGTTCATCTGGATTAAGCTTTAACAGTCTCTTATTTTCATCATTATCTTCTTGCTCAGAATTCCAATATTCATACAAGGGCGATGATTGAGCGATATTCATGTGTATTTATTGAAAAAGAAGATTAAAGGAAATTGGCAATCAAATAATTCTTAGTAATCATTTTAGATTAGATAGTAATGCTTTGACTTCACCGTTATTTGTTCCACATACAGCTAAGAAAATTGCTTTGGAAGAAAACAACATACTCAACATTTTCCAGGTTAATCTTTGTAGTATATAGAACTAGTTATCACAAAAAAATTTACTGAGTCGAATATAAAGAATTATTTAATTGTGGTAGATATAAAAAACAAATAAAAAATAAGCACATATTTTTTTTTGCGGAATTAGTCAAACCTATTGAATAATCATCAATATTTAAATCTAAAGCCTCTAAGGTTTTGAGCGCATCTATTTTTCCAGCGGCAAAACCTTCACAAACAGAATTAAGTTTATAAGTTCTTGATGTTTGTGTTTTTGTAGGAAATAAATAGCACAAAGATAGAGGTAAAACAAAAAAAATTTCATTTCGATCCTAGCTATTTTGAAAAGTTTTTTCCAATGAACTGATATGAGCTAGATATGCATCACCTTCATAACCGCAAAACTTCTCATGCTCCGTTAACGGAATCCAGGACCAATCAAGTCTTACAGCTAAAGACAAAATACTACTATCTAACCGTTAAAAGGATTGGCCAATCAACGCCAATGAACTCAGAATGAAAATAGGGTGCATTGATCATTAAAAATTTGTTAACAAACTTGACTTGAGTCATCAAGGTTGGAAAGACCACTAGCCATTAAAAGTACGAATAATGCTCTTGGGGGCTAGGCAATATGAGACAAAACCACACTCAGTTGACTAGAACTACTAATACTCTTGCCAATTTGGTGGCTAAGGTGGGGACAACCAGTAAGAGTGATGTAAAGCAAAAAGAAAAAAAACCTTAAAAACTTATGCTTATGCTCGATTTCATCCTAAACAGATAAAATAAATTCATTGAATTAATGAGTGGAGACAATTTGCTCGGAGAGCAACCTCTAAAGTTCTACTCGGAAGAGGTAACTGAAACCAAAATCGAGCTAGTTCATCGCTTACTAATACTTAATGCTCAAAAAAATTCAATAGTAGATTTAGATAGAAAACACAAAGAATGGGGAAATGAATTAGCAAGTTAAAAAAAATGCTCTGATAGGCTCAAAAAGTAATTTTTCTCCATAATTCTTTTTTTTACCTTGATATTTATAAATTTCAAATCAGAAATTTCAAAAAATCTATATGCACATAACATTAATTTCAAAGCTAAAGTGAATCTATATTAATTGTCTTTAAATTAATTTAAATTGATCTTTTTGATTAATGATTAATCGATTTTTAACTTTCTTCTTTTCAATTCTATTTATTGTTACCATCGCCCCCCATAAAGCAAATGCAACAACATCTGAACTGCCAGATTGTGTTGTCATTACTCACTGCGTGAGAGAAGATTTTAAAGTAAATGACTTAGAAAATGCTTTTAGGAAAGCAACCAAAATAGTTTCTGAAACAGCAAGAACAAAAATAGTTGAAAAGACTGATTCATTCATTCATGCTGAAGCAAAGACAAAATGGAGGAGATATACCGATGATCTACTCCTAAAAGCAATTCCAGAAAAAGGTATTATTCAAGTCAGATCTGAATCAAGAGTAGGAGTTGGAGACAATGGAGTGAATCAGAAGAGGGTTGATGACTTTGCTTATCGTCTAATGACCGAAACAGACATCACTAATTAACCCTCAAGAAAATATTCAATCTTAACTACCATGTAAAGTCATTAATTTTGAACAAACTAAATTTTTCGATTAAGTTTGTTTGCGAAGGTATGGCTTAGGGATAAAAAGTAAGTGATTTTTTATACAAATTGCTTTTCTTTTTATGCTTCTAGCTGCATTTGAACCTGGTAGAGAAATGGCCATCGCCAACTTTTTCCTAGCCATTTTTTGTCTGTTTACCGTTGCATTACCTTTCCTACTCATCACCCGTGGGGACAAAACAGAAGCTAATAGGGACTTCATTGCGGCAACGGTTAACCCATGGTCTCAAGTTGTTAAAGAAGCTGAGTTAGCTCAAGTAGTTCTATCTGAGATCACATCTTCAGTAAAAATGGATCCCAATCTGGAAACAGCCTCCGAGCAAAATGTCGAAGCGGATTTTGAATCAAGAGATCCTATATCTCTTGAAATCAAGGGGAGTGATGAGTTGGATGAGTTAACAACTCAAACATTACCCACCGAAGATGAACTATTAGTTGCCTGAGAGATCTAAACACAACCAATAATTCTGATTGTTAAACGAATATCTAGGAATATCTAAAGCTCCTAGATATTCGTTTTAACTTTTGAATTTGATCAGATTCATATAAAGACCATGTGGGTGTTTATTTCCGAGTTCACCTGCTTCTAACCATTCTTTATATTCCGCTCTTAATGACTCACAGTCTTTATTTCCCAATTCTTCAATCTTTAGGTAAATTTCCCTCATGGTCATGTCAAGTGTCTTTTTAAACTTATCGAGAGGGTCTTTATACTAAATTGCCCACAAGAGAATTACAGATGAAAGTACAAACCACAAATGCAAACGTCATTGCCAAAGGTTTTTGAAATAATTCATCAGGTGTTTTCATTTAGATAATATTCAGTAAGTGAATGATGCTAATGAAGCACAAAAAATAAAAAGCAAAATCATTTCTAATGGTTTGCGTTTAAAAACTGAGAGGTAAAATTGAGTAGATCTAAACATTTGATACTTTTTGCGTGTTCGGGTTCCCTATATGACCTTACAAACAAAATAGTTGTGAAGATTAGGAAGATCGCCATTATGAAAAAATGAAAAGTTTATTTCTTTTATTACTGATACCTCCTATTGTCTTGTTTTTTTCTGTCATACCCGTTAATGCTGAGTCGGAATTCGAGATGTATCTAAATGATTTTTATCAAAAACAAGAGAAGGCAAGCACAATACTTAAAGAAATTGAGATAGACCTAAAAGATGGCTCAAGAGACAGAGTTTGTTCAAGGCAAAGAGAAGCTGCAAGTTATGGAATCGAAGCCACAAAGTCTTTGATTAAAGCATTTAAAATAAATGGTTCTACAAGTCAAATGGAGAATCTTCAAGCAGGACTAGATAAGTGGAGAGAGTTGAGAGACTATTGCTAAAAATTTATTGCATATAAAAAATGAATCTATTAGTTATTGTATTTTTTATGGCCTCAATTTGGCTCATAAGAAAATTGGCATGGAATTTAGAAGATGGAACCAATGAAAAAAAAGAGATCAGAATCCATAGTTAAAAACAAAAAACTTCGATATGCATGAAAGAAGACTTGAACAATTTTCAAAGTCTAAATACAAAAACCGTATGTTCTATATATGAGCTGATGGTAATTGCTAGTATTACTCAGCGACTGGAAGGAAAATTTTTTGCTAATGGATGAAATATCTCAATGGGGTATTGCTGCTTTAATTGGAACATCTATTGCCACTTTGCTGGCTTGGTTTAATAAATCTGGTTCTGACTTCAAAGACGGTTTAGAACCAAAAAGGAAAGGGAGAAAAAAGAAAAAATAAATTGCACCTTTTAGAAAATCAAAAAGCTTTGCGCACATATCTGCTAGAACTGAAGCAAACGTGAAGCAACAAGCATCTGACGTACTACCAATACAATCACAAGAAAACAATCAATCTACTAAAAAAGATAAATAGGTAAATTATTCAAACGACTAAAAAATAAAATTTTTTATAAAGAATAATCAGTATTTTTTACTTACCAACTCCAGTAAAAACGAACCCATTTAGAATACAAAAATCATAAGCAAAAATCTTGAGATCATCTGGCATCTCACTCCATTTCATCTCCTCAACTTTATTTACTTGCTCTGAACTTAGGTTCTCTGCTTTAGCATATGCCTCAATCATATTTGACCAACTATCAGAAAATATATCTACGTAAAATGCCTTTTGGTTTTGATCAAAGAAATTAATTTTGTCTTGCTTAGTACTAACCTTTTTCGAAAGCTGTTTGTAGTATTCAATGTCTGATGTCATGATCACATGCTTATTTAGAAATCCAACCTAATAAATTCACATTTAAATAGTGAAGTGATGTTCAAAATCTATACATTAAGTAGTCTGCGAATAAAACCGTTTCATTTTTTTTATGTAGCGTAATGGTAAAATAAAAAAAATAAATTAATTAAGGTATCATAAAAACAGCATTATTTTGTTAGTCAAACCCATTGCACATCTACACGTCTCCATCCAGTTGATAATAATTCCTTCCAAAGTCTAATTGCCATTGCTCGTCTCATCCTCTTGCGACTTTTTAGGAGCGGAGGTCCATTAACTTCAAGTCTTCCTTTCTCTATTAAAACTTTAGGGTTTTGGTCCCAGCTATCCCAGTCATACCGAAACCTGAGTATCCATATTCCATCTACATCAGTAACCCAACCATCTTGCTTCATGTAATCCTATACCTGAGTAGTACAAGGATTCCACCAGGGGTTGTTAGCTTTTAAAATGTGATTTTTTTGATGTAGCTTTAATTTTTCGTTTTGGAAGAGCTGTCATACCTGCTTTTGGAATACTGAATGGAGTAAACAATTTCATGATTCTAAAAAATCAAATACTTTTATTTGTTTTAGGTCATATGTAATTTCAACGCATGGGTGAAACTACCCTAAAACATTCGCATTGCACTACAACCTGAGATAAACGGGAGTAGCTAATTTGTAAATAATGCAAAAAACAAAAGATTTATGCTCCATACCAAGCAATAAATTTTAGAATTTTACTAATTAATGGTTCATCATCAATTTTTAAAATGTCAACAAGTGAAAACGGATTATGAAAAATAAAAATAAGGCTTTAAAACAGAAACAGATTTTTACAGTAACTAAATTATTTTTGACCAGAAAACTTTTTAAGCAAAGCAAGTCCAGTCAAGATTTCGATGATTTGTTAAAAATGGAGCTGGGGTACAAACCTTCTCACCATCTGGTGTTACGTAGCATCTTTCAATACCCCAACTTCGTTCAATGATTTTCACCTCAGTAGAGCCTTTTGGCAAAGGAGGTGCCGTAATTTGAACCCTCGTCATATGAATATGCAACTACACATTTTTAGCTAATGAAAAAGCTTTATCAATCGGTAAATAAATCCATTGACATTGAATCAAGTACAAAACATACAAACTTAATAAAGATAAACATGAAAGCTTTAAGGTCGCTCAATCTTTTATTTTCTATTGATTAGAGAGAAAGCTGACGTTGATATCGAGATATCGAACTTTAAAACCGACTCAAAGAAACCGGATCATAGTAGTGCTTCTCATGATTACATTGACTAAGCAACTAATTCATCAGTTCAAATGCAAATGTTCCAACTACAGTAAACTTCCCAATACAGCCAAAGAATAGGTTTTTACTTAAATTGCGAAGAATCAAAGCCGTTTAAAAAGAAAAATTCTTGTTATTAAGTGAAAGGGAAAAGACACCTCTCCTCCTATAGCTATAGTCAGAGAGTGAATCAGAAGTTTTTTTTTTACAAAGGAGCGAAATGAAAAGAATAAAGCTCAATCAAGAATCTGAGGAAGCTGGAAACACTTATAAAGTGATCGCAATATCTTTAACAGTTGGACTAAATATAATTATCTTTACTTGGTTCTTTCTCTTTTCAGGGTTGACCAAATAAATTATCTAAAATAAAGGACGTGCAAATATGACTTCAATCAGAGTATCAACAAGTCAAAGGAAGCGGGTTAAGAAAACATAAATCACCTAAAGGATTAGCTTTATTTACTTATACAGGTATATTTTTTACATGCAAGTCACAAACAAACGAGTCAAAAGAAAATACGCAGTTTTTTTTTATAAGGTTCGATAATAAAGCCAAAAAAAAATGCAAGTAGATCTAAATGAACTAGCAAATTCATACGAGGTCGTTCCAGTATCTCTTAGTGATCCTTTTAAATCTTTAGTTGCGGAACCTTCCACAATGGAAGTACTTAGATTCATACCCATTATTGCTTTCATTGCTTTAATAATTACAGCTGTATGGAGACAAGGTATGAAGTTCCCAGTAAAAGCTATTGGCGATTTAAAAAAAGACAGCAAGCAAGATTAAATCAATGAGTGATAAACGTTTTCTTGTAATTTCTAATGGGTGTAGGATTAATTAAATATCATTGAGATCAAGTAAAAGCTACTGAAAATTAGGGGTTAGAGAAGGAATTAGCTAACTCATTCGTCAACTCAATTAGTTTTTTAGAAATTCCAATCTCTTTGATTGAGTGTCCTGCACTATCGATTACATAAAGTTTTGAAGAGGGCAATGATTTATTAAGATCCCATGCACTTCTCATGGGACAAACCACGTCATATCTACCCTGAACAATCGAAACAGGAATATTTTTTAGCTTAATAATGTTTTTTAAAATATAATTTTCCTCTAAAAAGATGTTATTTACAAAATAATGACATTCTATACGCGCAAAAGAATCTGAGAAATTATCATTTGCAGCTTTTTTAATGGATAATTCTTTTGGCATGAGAAAGCTTGTTGACATTTCCCATCTCGTCCAAGCATGAGCCGCTTTGGCTCTTTCAGACCTATCTTGACTGGTTAATCTCTTGTGGAAAGCATTAATTAAATCGCCTCTCTCATTTTGCGGAATAACAGACTGATAAAGATCAAATTCTTCAGGAAAAATCTCACTAGCACCTTTTTGATAGAACCAACTTAATTCGGTATTTCTGCACAAAAATATACCCCTAAGAGTAAGACTTAAAACTTTTTCCGTGTGTTGAATGGCATAAATCAAGCTTAATGTTGAGCCCCATGAGCCCCCAAAGACATGCCATGATTCAATTTTTAAGAGTTGTCTTAATTTTTCAATATCCTCAATTAAATGATGTGTCGTATTTTCTTTTAACTCAGAATGAGGAGAAGATCGACCGCATCCTCTTTGATCAAATTGAACAATATTGAATTTCTTTGGGTCAAAATATCTTCTATAAGAAGGACTACTCCCACCCCCGGGACCTCCATGAACAATCAAGACAGAGGATCCATTTGGATTGCCGCTTCTTTCCCAGTAGATTGAGTGTAGTGGGCTCACCTTCAATATCCCTTGTTCCTTAGGTTCTATTTCTGGAAATAACATTTTAATTAAATTTTCGTCTTTTGCTTTTGAGACATTTCATTCAACACAAGCATACATAACAAAATTAGCTATAAAAGATTATTAAAAAGGAATTGCTCAATGCGTAAGAAAAATTGGCTCAAAAGTTTTCGATTAAATATTCATGCCCCTGGAACAGGTTTTGCCCTAATGATCTTGGCTTTAACTCAAATACCAGTAGGAATAAAAAATGCAGCCGAAGTTGCTTGTATTGGTCAAACTTCAAATAAGATTTGGAAATCAGAAAAGAATCATGCGGATGCAAACATGCTTGCAGTTCAAAGATGCAATGGAAGAAATTAACTGGAATCATGTGTTCGTCTTCAAGCAAAATTAGATAAAAAACTAAAAAATGTAACGTTCGCCTAGAACTTGATTTTTAACACGATAAAAAGAGGAATATTTGAATATTGTTCTTTTTTATGGCTTCAGCGCTAAAAATAATCGATCAAGAACTAGCACAGTTTGGCTGGGTTGAGTCAATAGCTACTAATTCAATAAGTGATTTTAAGTCACCCAAGATAGATGTTGAAGAAAAAACAACTAATGAAAAAGAATCAGATCTCATAGACACATTCATATGTCATCTTATTTTCTATGTGGTTTTTTGCTATTCCCTATTTCTATATATTTTTATTGATTTGGGTTTTGGTTCCTTTTTAAAGAATAAAGTAAATTCATTATTTAAACTCCAAAAAAAGTTTGAACCGCCTTCCTTTATCAGTGTTCATTCCAATTAATACAGACTAGGCTTGTCCTTAAACAAATTATTTGGGTATTCCTTACTATCGCACTAAATAAAATAATGTATTTAGATAGGAAAGAAGTAATTCACTAACGGTCTGAGTCTGCACAGACCGTTTTTTTTTATTTAAATGCAAAATTTTTTCGCCAAACTATCAAAATATTTTTATGGAATTGAAGTTCGTCAATTCTATGAAGAGCCCATAGGAGACGATTACTTATATCCAGATTGGTAAATAGACGTCAAATGCGTTTATCATCGTTCAATCCAAGATTATTCATTACTACTCAACCATTTAGAGAATGAGACAATCAATTGATTATTAACTGATAATTACCAAAGACTATATTTTTTAACTTGGTAAAGCTTTAAGCATAGCCTCTACTCCAAAATTCATATCTTTTATTCGTTAATCGAGTAATAGTTAATTCTACTTGAGTAAAAGCCGAGGTGTATAAATTTAACAAGATCGATTAGAAAATCTATATACCGATACGGAGGACTATGAAACTAAAAACTCCTTTGAACATAATCAAAAATGCATTAAGTGATATTCGAACAATGCATGACTTCTCTTACACGGTTCCCAATGAAACTAGAGATGAGTTTTGGGAAAAAGAATGTAGTAATCATCCAACAGCATCTACATGCAAAGTTTATGAGGGCTAACAAAAATAAACTTTGTACGAGTAAATAGCTGTTCAACCAAACAAGAATTATCTAAGAAAAAAGGCCCTGCCAAGCAAGCAGGGCCTCATAAAATTAGTTAACAAACTAATGTTGATAGCGATGACCGCGATAAGCCAATTGGGCATTTAGCTCAGACTTAGCATCGCTTCTGCATGTGTTGTAGTGATTACGCCTGTAAGTCAGCTCAACACAATCATTTTGAGCTTTTTGCTCTTTGTGCTGGACATATTTTTGTCCACGATATAAAAGAGTTGTCATCATCCATACTCCGAATGTTGATTTAAGTCCCCGTTCCTTGGCTTAAATCGAGATGCGGCTCGTCATGCAACGAGTTGAACGTTTTGGTAGCGGTTGCTACAAAAAACATTATGTTATGGATGGATGGCACGTGTAGTTCATCTGGATACAAAACTATCTAGTGGTATATACTCAAATTTCAAAATCTTTTTTTTCTTAAATATCAACTTAAAAGAGAATTCTGTTAATTTTTTTAAGGTTTAAGAGGTCTCCCATAAGGGTTTCGTAGAGACTTCCCATTCTGTTTCCACTGACGACCTCCATAGGTGTCTTGCTTTTTCATAAGTTAGCTTCTCACTTTCATGTAATTGAACATGAGGAGTAATACCGTGTAGGAATCTGAGCCTGCAGCTAGCGTAGTGAACCCTTATGTATGTAGTTCCGTCTTCATCAGGGTGTTTATCTTTTAAAAACCTCATTGCCCAGACTCGATCTTTTTTCACAAGCCAACTTTCATTTTGCATTTTCAATAGGAGCTTGGATTATATCTTCTATGCTGCCTAGCCTTTGAATGACAACTATCAGGTGACCATCGATTTTTAACAACTTCAAGGAAATCACATATGAATTCATCTGGGCAATCAAGCTCATCCTGCAATTCAGCTAACTCATCAATAAAAAATTCGAATGTTCTACTTATTAAACCTGACTTTTGCTTTTGGGACGTAATCCATTTGGCCATAACTAGAAACAATAATTAGCTAAAACAATAATTAAACTATTACTGCAGAACCTATTTGGTAAACACCTGCTATTAAAAGCAAAACAGGAAGGTTTATTAAAACTAAAAGCTTAGCGGCAGTAATTTTATTAATCGCTGTCATTGCTAAAATGTTTTTTAAAATTTGAATCAATTATTCGGAATATAACCAGGAATAATATATCCCCAAAGGTCGGTTCAGGTAGGGCTAACCAGTTCGGGTACAAAAAGAGGAAATCCCTCCAAAAACGTGAATTTATTCTGGATAGATTTGGACAATAGGAGAATATCAATGAAACACAATTTATTATTTAGTCATCGGCTATGTTTTTGACAGCTATGAATGCACAAGCCGAAAGTTTTTGGTTGATCCTTCAAAACAGTACTTACGGAATAGAAAAAATAGAAATGAAAAACATGTCTCAATGCGAGGAACAAGGCAAGCAGTACACAAAAAGTTCAGGTATTCCTCGTTACTTGTGCTTAAAAGGCAAATAAAAAAGTATCAAACAAAATACCTTATTAGAACAACTGGATGGTTAACTTGCTGACTTTTAATTAATAGACGAATTGAAGGTGGTTTAACAACAATCACAACCTTTGTCTCCTATTATTTCATTTTCTTCAAAAGTATCAGCAATATCTCGAAGCATTAGTGCGATAAATGCAGGAGGACACTGGAGTTCACTAGCATACTTAGCGTATTGCTGAGCAGTTCCCTGCATTGCTGGAATAATGATGTTATCGATTTGATCTTCAGTGGGTGACCACTTCGTTTCACATTTTTCAGTCATAGTTTACAGTCACCTAACAACAAAAATATAAATGTGTTTTGCATGGAGTCAATATTGTAAATCCATTTACCACTTGCTTAAGCATTTGATCAAACGACACCCAATTTCATTCCTCTTTTCACCTTCGCAAGAATCTTATCGTCTAAATCATTGTCTGTTTGAAGAACTAGCCACTCAATTGCACTAATAATAAAAGCTTTCATTTGCTTCTTGAAAAATTTTTTCAACATCAAAAAGAGTACTGGCTTTAGTATTAAGAAAAGGAAACTAACCATTACATTCCAATTTATTCAATATGGTTTTACCTCATATTCTCAAATATTGGTGTAACCACCCCAAAAATCTTCGCATTGCACTACAACATCGACATAGTTCGTTGGTTAGATTTATCAAGATTTTAATTTTTTAAACATGCTTACTCCATATCACATAATTTTATTCGGAATACTTTTAGTAGTTAGTTCTGCTTCAATTTTTCAAATTTCCACTGCAGAGCAAAGCTGATGACATCATTTTTTATAATTGCAATGGCTGGTTATTTCTATTTGATGGCCTGCTTATGGAGAGATTTAAGAAGAACCAAAACAAGTTGAAATTCAGTTAATATTTTAATTTTTAAAATTGCTTGTTAACGTCAAAGAAGACTCAAACAAATCTTTTTTATTATCTAGCAAAAAGAATGCAAAGCCTTACAAGATTTTCAGTAATTGGTATACCCGCAACCATTGGAATAGGAATTGCCTGGGTCGGTAATCGAATTATTAAAAATGAAAAAGGTCTCAAAGATCGTGAATTAGAACTTAAGCTTCAACTAAACAATAAATTTCATTGAACATCTTTAATCAGAAGAAAAACTCAATGATGAATAATATTGGCCTAATTTTATTTGATATAGATGGGGTTATTCGTGACGTAACAAACAGTTATCGATTGGCTATCCAAGAAACTGTAAATTTTTTTAGTGGGTGGAGACCCTCGATAGAAGATATTGATTCTATAAAAAGTGAAGGCTGTTGGAACAATGATTGGGATTTGAGCCTAGAAATGATTAATAGACATGTACAAACAAACAATCTTTCTTTTTCAGCTCCGTCTAGAGAAACATTAATTGAATGCTTTGAAAACTTTTATTTTGGTGGAGATCCAAACCATGACTCTAGTGAATGGTCAGGTTTTATTAAAGATGAAACTTTATTAGTCAAACAAACACTTTTTAAGGAATTAACTCAGCGAAGAATTGGTTGGGGTTTCGTAAGTGGAGCTGAATTACCTTCAGCGAAATTCGTCTTAGAGCAGAGGCTTGGCTTAGCCTATGCTCCCTTGATTGCAATGGGTGAAGCGCCTGAAAAACCTGATCCAACAGGTTTTATTTCACTATCTTCTAAACTTTCAAAAAATCCTTTAGGCCTTTCCAACCCTCCAATTGCATATATTGGAGATACTGTTGCAGATGTTAAAACAGTAATAAATGCTCGAATTAAGATCCCTGATCAGAAATTTATCAGTATCGCTATTGCCCCCCCACATTTACATGTAGATTCAAGTCGAGAGAAACGTCTAAGTTATGAGGCAGAGTTGAGAAAAGCAGGTGCAGACCTGATTATTAAATCGATGGACAATTTAAAAAATGAAATTCTAAATTTGTTTATAAACCAATAAATAGTTCGATAATCTAATTTTTATTTCTCGTAATTATTCAGTTGAACAATAAAAACCACATAAGATAATTTGTTAGCTAGGTGCTTAAAACAATTAGTAAACAATGAAAAATTAACCATCTTTAGCACGTAACTGCAAAACGAAATCAAGCTGAAACTGCTTCAGCATTAATTACATCATCCTCAGACGTGTTTACTTCATCATCATTTGATTTCTTATTTTGAAGAATGTAGTAAGCAGCTCCACCAGCAACTGTTGATGAGACAATTAATCCAGAAATAAGTGTAAGTGCGACGAGTCCGCCTATCAGTCCACCTTTCAAACGAAGAAGGTTTGATTTAATTAAAAGAAGTAAAAGTAATGTTGAAGTTGCTTTTAATGAAGCGATTCTTAAAGCTGTTAAAGGCCAAAAAGGATTAAAGAAAAACATCTTAAAATTTCTTTCTTCAAATGTAGAGGTTTTTTTGACTTATTGAGGAAAAAAAAACTAGAAAATGGTGAAATTCCTTGTAGTTCCTTTAGGTGTAACAAAGTCTTGTACAACTTCTTCGCTCATACATTCAGTTGGATAGGAGATCACATTCTTTGCTGTGAATCCTGCACCAATGGCAACCACACCAATCACAAAAATCCATTTGGATCTTTCACTTGAAATAAGTCTGTTAATCATTTACGAAAAATCATTGATTTTTATTCTGTCAAATAGTCTGAGAATTGGGTCAAAAAGATATTGATCGAGAGTTTTATCAGCATTTTGAGAAGTCATTACCCAATAAATAAAGGCCCCAATACAGAGAAGAGTTAATATTTTCGGCCAAAAGTTTTCTGGATAATTCGAATCGGAGTTGAATTGATTTTCTTTCCTCATTACTTCCATCGTATACGTTCTGGATGATCTTTTTCAATTTTCCTAAGTAGCAAAACCAAACCCACAAGACTCAATGGTCCAATGACAAGTGCAACTTGCATAAAGGTTTTTATTAAAGGATCTAAAACCGCAAAAAAATTCATTTTCTCAACAACTGTCGCAACATTACAACCAATAATCTTGAAAGTGAGTCTGGAGAAATTAAGAACATATCTTATTACTGATTTACTAGTTGTTTTTATCTTAGTATTAGCTTGAATTTAAAAATACACTTTAATTATTTTTGGAATGTGCGGTCAACGTCCAAATATTCGCCTAGTCCGTCCTCGGGTTTCCTCTGTTAAACAACTAACCCGGTTTCAATCATTGGTAAGTTTCTTTAAAAAATATTAGTTCTTATATTAGGAAGATTTCAATAAAGTTGCTAATTTCGTATTAGCTCCAAATTAACTTAATTGACCTTCAGATCATTATTGTTATTAGCACATCTACAAGCATTTCTCATCCCTATCCTTATTGGAATTAAGTCCATAAACAGATTCAAGCAAATTAGATTTCCACTGCTACCACCTTTTGCCTTTATCTCACTAGGACTTGCTTCAATGTTTGAGATGTTCGATCATACGACTACGGATTGGATATATGTAGATCACTCATCAATATATAATTGGCTGTTTTATTCATTTCTTTCTATTGGATTATCGTTCTTAACTATTTCAGTAGCTAAAAACAAGTCGATCATAACTAGCAATATTCTGTTAATAATTGCCGCGGTTTTTTCTTATTGGTTACTAGACAAGTCAACAACTCTTTTAATTCAGATATTAATAAGTATTCTACTTATATCGCAATGGTGGAACCGATTTAAAGATTGGGTCTTCTTTATTTATCCCATCACGGGAGTATTCTTTACAACATTCTTTGGGATTCTACTTTCAAGTTCAAGCGAACAAATATGGCATGTATTTATAGGTCCATCTGGAACGATAAGTGTCTTAGCTTTTTACGCAGTTTTAAAGAGATCAAGAAAAAAAGAAATCATTTCTGCTTAATAAAATATTGATCAACTTCAAGATCGCTATGATTTTTTAAAATTACATTTGCAGTTATCATCTTAGGTAAGATGATTCATCCAATTACATTGATTAATGTTTAAAAGCTAATGAGTCTGAGTTCTCATAGACAACACAAAATTTATATTGCTGCAACGATGGGGTATGAACTTGGTTCTGAAGATCCAGAAGAATTAGCGTTTTATGAGATGATCAAAAAAGAAATAGAAAAAGACTGCAAAAACAGAAATATGGGCATTAAAAGAACTGATTAGACTCTCATTTCAGAAAGTGTCTAAAGATAGGGTAGGCATTTAACTTCGCTAACTTAAAGATCTGCGGGTGTAGTTCAGTGGTAGAACGTCAGCTTCCCAAGCTGAATGTCGCCAGTTCGAGTCTGGTCATCCGCTTGAAAAAATCGAAACTAAATTCTAATTGTGTGGTGTAACTCACAACAGCAAGTTCAGTCCACAGAAAACAATTGATATCGACATAATTTGATTTTAGAGATTTACATGGATAACCCCTCTAGGGAACAAATTCTTGCTGCATCAAGTGGATGGGTTGCTACAATATTAAATTTCCTTCCTGGCTTAGGCGCTGGATATCTTTACCAACGTCGCTGGATTCCTTACTTTGCAACTGGAGGAGCAGCTACAGCTTGGTTCGTTCTAGGAGCCATCTTAAATGGTGATACAGAGCCAACAAAAGCCGAACAATTAATTGGAATAGGAGGCTTATTTTTGATATCAATCACAACAATGGTTGAATCTAAAATTGCTCATAAGAAAGCATTATTAGCTGTAGAAGAAAAGCTTCAGTCAAAAACTCCAAAGAAAAAAAGAGGTCTTTTTAGATAATCACCAATTTACAAAATCACTAGTAATGACAGTAAAAAGAACCAGATTTGATGGTTAATTCTGAGTTCTTTAAAAAATAGCTGATACGAATTAATATTATATGGGGTTAATTAGCTCTAAAGTTTTAGAGTTTTAGTCTTGAAACTTTCTCGAAAATAAAGCTGATTCAAAATATTTTGCTCTTCATTTTTAGACTTGTCGGTTGGTTAAAACAAAATTCAAGAACATTAAAGCTTCGAATCTATGCTAGTAATATAAATGAAAATATTATCAAATTTAAGACTTAGCCATTTACAAATAGGTAACAATCAGCAGTACTAAAGCTATGCCGACAACAAGAACTTTCTCTGAGTTTGCAAAACAAGCTGATTACTCATTCATGGATTCTCTCGAACCTGATCCACAGGCAACAGATGATGGTGACGACCACCTAACAAGAGAAGTTTTTTCTGGTCACTATGTACCAGTCACTCCAACAGCAATACCAAAACCAGAATATGTCACTCACAGTAAAAAATTATTTAACGAGTTAGGTTTGAGTCCTGAACTTGCTCTAGATGAACTTTTTCGTCGACTATTCTCCGGCGACATAAGCGTTGCGACTAAACCGATGCGGCCAGTTGGTTGGGCTACCGGTTATGCACTATCAATCTATGGAACTGAATATACTCAACAGTGTCCATTCGGGACAGGTAACGGCTACGGGGATGGGAGAGCTATTTCAGTATTTGAAGGTCTCTTTAATGGCAAAAGATGGGAGATGCAACTTAAAGGAGGAGGCCCAACACCATACTGCAGAGGAGCTGATGGACGAGCAGTGCTTCGTTCAAGTGTTCGTGAGTTTTTAGCGCAGGATTATATGCAGTCACTCGGAGTACCAACATCACGTTCTTTAACACTATATGTCTCTAAATCTGAAACAGTCCGTAGGCCTTGGTATACAAAAGACTCCAATTCAATCGATCCAGACATATTGGTAGAAACCCCAGCTGCAATTTCAACACGAGTCGCACCATCTTTTTTACGGGTAGGTCAGATAGAACTCTTCGCACGTCGAGTACGCAACAATGAACATAAAGATGCAATGAAAGAGCTCGAGATGATAGTTAAACACTTAATCATAAGAAATTACAAGGAAGAAATTGATCCTAATCTTAGCTTTAGCAATCAAGTCGTTGAACTAGCAAATTCATTCCGAGAACGACTCACATCATTAGTAGCTAATTGGATGCGGATCGGCTATTGCCAAGGAAATTTCAACAGTGACAACTGCGCTGCTGGAGGTTTCACTCTCGATTACGGCCCATTTGGATTCTGCGAACTCTTCGATCCTAGATTCCAACCGTGGACAGGAGGTGGTGAACATTTTGCATTCTTTAACCAACAAGTTGCTGCCGAGGCAAATTATCATATGTTCTGTAGAGCGCTTCAACCAATGCTTACCGGCTACGCAGAGGCTCTGGACAGGCTAGATAGCATCCGTGATGGATTTACTACAGTAATGAATCAGAAAATGGAGAACATGTGGACAAAGAAACTAGGCCTAGTCACCTATGACGCACCTCTAGTTAATGAAATGCTAAAGCTCATGGTTCAAACAAAGGTCGACTACACAATTTTTTTCCGAAAACTTTCTAGTATTCCAAAAACACTTAACAGCTTAAAAGATAGTTTCTATCTACCAATTTCAGAAGAGCTTGAGACAAAATGGATCAGTTGGCTACAAAGGTGGCGGAAGCAAGTAATTAAAAAAGGTGATCAAATTGAAATATCAGCAAAAATGAAACGCGTTAATCCAAAATACACATGGCGGGAATGGCTCATCACACCAGCATACGAAATGGCAGAGAAAGGGGACTATGGTCTCATTAAGGAACTACAGGCTGTTTTAGAAAACCCTTACGAAGAGCAATCAATAGAGGTACAAAAAAAATATGACAGACTCAAGCCCAAGAAATTCTTTGGAGCCGGTGGGGTTTCGCATTACAGTTGCTCATCTTGAATCAAGATGAGCAGTTAAATTTAGTGATATTGGGATTAGGAATTAAAAAATAACCGCTGCAAAAAAACAAATAAAAAGAATTGTTTTCCCTTTTTCTATACAGGTAACCGAACTAAATATTCTCTCGATATTCGAATAATTGGTGGATGATTTAAGTACAGATCTAAACCCATGTCAGAAGAAACAAAATCTAAAATCAGAATATTTCTTCCATTTAGTTGGTTCATTCCCGCAGTAATTTCTTTTGGTGTGATTAATTATCATCAATTATCTGCTGGCATTCCACCCATAGCTATTTGATTTATGTCATCACACATACCCGAATTTTACAAAGCAATCATTGAAGCTTCAAAAAGAGGTGAACTGTGGGGACTAGACCAATTTACCAACAATTCAAAGCAACTTGAAATTAATTTTGACCACTCTATTTATAATTAAAGGCAGGTATAGATAATACAATTTATCTAAACATTGAAGATAGAAAATAACTTTTGATTTAATTACCAATAATGACCTTGGAACAAGAGCATCATTTGAACTGATAAAGTTAAAACAATATACTAACTATCAGATTTAGTGATAGAAGCAACTCTAGATTGAAAGAATTATTTTTTAAAAGCTACACACACAAGTAGTTAATAATATGATTTCTATTTTGGTCGATCAAACTTAAACCATATCAACTGTTAATTTTATTCCAAATAATTTCAGCGTCTCTAAGAAGGTAGAGAGCTTCTTTTCTGCCAACAGCTTTTTCAGCATCGTCCATCAACTTAATGTATCTTTCCCTCAAGGCCTGCTTTTCCATAACTATTTTAGTAAACATGTGAAGCTTTTCTGGTCGATCGTCAACGTTACAATTCTGAACGGTCTTTATAAGTCCGTGCGAAAGCTTGGCTCTGACACGAACATTGTACCTACTCATTACTGAATTTTTTTCATTAATTTTCTTCGAATATTCTGTGAAGGCATTTAGTTAACTGCGTGTAGTGTTATCCTCCAATCCTTTGTTTTTCACTATGAAATTTTAGTCAATTCAATTCCTTAGTCTCTCGCAAGTTCAATAAACTCATTCATTGATAAGTCAACGAGGTAATTTCGTATACATTGATAAGCATGAATATTCTCAACACTTTCTCTCTCATTGAACATTGAACGAGAGATTCTTAGAGCTAAGGGCTTCTTTAGTAAAAATTACACAAGTGCGATTATTAAAATACTATTCAACTCTTAGGGATGTTTGTGAATGTGGCTTCTTAAAAAAACAAAAAATGCATCAAAACTCTCACCCATAAATTCACAATCTCAAAATTGACCTTTTAGTGTTTTTGATTTATTTAAATAACCATGGGAGAATCAAAAAAAAGTAAAAAAAAAAAATGGATTTCTTCGCAAGACGTCAAAGACTTCAGAAAAAAAAGAGGTAATTAGATAACCCAAAGGAAGACTAATCTCATGATCTCCCTGGCCTCCGGCTAATTTCAAAACTCTTTACCCAGCATTCCCTTTAGTTACGACTATTTTGATATTAATAATTTTACGCTGGCTAACCTCGGCTAATTAGCTTAATTAAGTACTAGTAAATAGTTGAAACTTAAATAAGGAAAGTTGTTTTTCAAAAATGAAAATAAGGTATTTCTCTTGGAGGGGCTGAACGCGTAGAACAAATACCAAATTGCAAGCACTCCATCACATCATCATCATATTTTGGCTTGTAATTAGCAAACAAATAAGACATTTCATTTCCTTGAATAGAAACCCCAGAAAAATTTCGAAATAATTGCTTTGAGAATGGCATGGTTAGATACCTAAACAACCTGCTTAATTTCTACTCATATTGGTTTAAGAAAGCTATGGGGAGGAACACTCAAGTATTTATACATTCACAGAAAACAATTCAATACATATATACAATTGTCCAAGGCTCAACTAGTGCTTTATTTGAAAGACATTTTTTATTAAAAAGATGGAATTTTTTCTCAACGCTTTACTCTGCCTTTGCTCGATAATAAAGTTCCATTATTTTGATTTTTCTCTTTGACTAAAGCCATCCGGAGACTGAAGATAGGAAGTTTGGCCTAAATAGGGATCTTCGCCAAAAAGATCGTTCATTTGCTTTTCTGTCATTTGATTAGGATCTTGAACGGTTTCAATAAGATCTGATTCTATAAGCGATGAATCTATTTCATCTGCATTAACAGCCGCAGGATAAAGATTCAGGAGAAGACAAAGAGAGAAAGAAACAAGTCGAATTAGGAATGTCCTAGTCATTTTCTTGAAATCAACTATCGGTAGAATCGGAACCATCAACTTGCTCAAACGTCTCATCTTGACTTGCTTTGTTCTCATTAGATAAAGAGCATCCCCCTTCACCCCATGACAAAACAGGAGCTGTCGTAAAAGAAAAGGCGAATACTAAAGGTAGAATTTTATTCATAAGAAAAATTGGAAGCAAAGCAATATTAAAGCCTTATAAGAAAGTTCGTTTAACTGACTTAATTCATATCCATTCCTACTTCCATTTCATTAATAAACACCTCCCTTTGATCACTATCTAATGGTCCTAAAATAATTTCGGGCAAATTTTCTTCGCTTACTTCAGGCAAGGATGGTTCAATAACTATCCCGAGAGGATTTTCCCCATTGTCTTCAAGAGTTGACAGGTCATCAACTAAAGACTTGTCTTCTTGATCTGTCAGTAATTCTGATTCTGATTCTGATTCTGTTAAAAGGTTATTATCTTCACTAGCTATTCTTTTACTTGTATCGTTTATTAGTAATTTCGAAAGATCGACAATGTCTATAATTACCGACTTCTGACTTTTATACATATCTTGAATCACATTAATGATTTCACCAGATTTTGTAGGCTGAGAAATAAAAGCGAAACAAGTCCAACTAGTCAAAATAATTGAAATTAAGACAATAGAAATAAATGCAGAATACATTGCTTTTATTATTGTTTTGATCATTCGGAAAATTAGATATTGCTAAATCTAGGCACATCATTTAATACTTAAAACGGTCTCTTCACACCCTGTAAACGCGTATAAATACTTTAGGGTTTACTCTCTATTTTTTCTAGGCGAACAGAGCAGAAAAGTAAAAGAGTATTTAAGGAGCTTAATTATGTCCTTTAATCAATTCAAACCTTTAATTAAAACTATAGAAAAGTCATTCCTCACAAATATTACTTGAAGCATCATAGAAACGATGAGGATTTGGCATGCTTGCAGTAAGTTGTTTGTTCTATACAAACCAAATCAGTTAGATCAGAAGAGTTGCTTTTTGGATAAAACTAATCTTCCATAAGCAACTTCAGGAATTTATTCAATAAATTTATCGAATTCTCTAAGCTTCGTTCTAAAAAACTATCTTTATTTTCAGTCATTTCTCCTGAAAAATTTTATTGGTAAATAGAAATTAGATTGTCACCACTCATAATAAACTTTTACCGAATTTTAATCTATTAAAAAAAACTAATATTTAAAAGCTAATCAATACAACTATAAAAATATTGTATTTCTCGCTTTAAAATATTTGAAAGGCTTGCACTGAAAAAAGTTTCTATATATATCCAATATTAAAGTACTAATTAGCTATTAAAAGACAGCATAAATACTTGAGTGTTTACTCTCTAGGTTTCAATCCCCCAATAGGAGTAGAAATGAAATATGGATCTTCGACCTCCTATGTCCTACGGAAATCGCTTTGCTCAATTGTCTACTGAAGCTGCTGAAAATGCGGCTCGACTGGTTCTTAGACAACTTTCTGAAAGACTATATTTTTCAAAGATCCCATCAAAAAATGATGAAGAAATGGAGTGCTTGCAATTTGGTATCTGTTCTTATCAAGCTCAACCACAAAGAGTATTAAATGAAATACATTGATCTAATTTTGATATTTTCTTCATTATCAATGACATTTTTAGGTTTCTCTTTTCTTGCTATTTAAGGAATGAAGAGAAGTCTGGGAGAATTAGAAAGAACTGTCTTAAAGTTGATAATTTAATAAAGTTATTTGTTATCAGAGTCTTCCAAGAGATCTGAATATTCTGATGAATGTGAAATTGGTAACTCAGACGCGCTATTAGTTGATCTCACTAACAAAGCAGTTAATTCAGCTGTCCGTTTATTGTTAATGACATTGCTACCATGCGCTGATATCGCAGCTCCAGCAACAAGGGCAGAGATTGGCTTCCACCAAGGTAAAGATTTTAAATCGTTCTTTTTAACTTCAGCCAACAAGAAACCTAGCCCAAACAAAATACCAAATACAGCTCCTGACCATTGGCATATTTCGGCTGAAATAGAATTCGCATTTTCGGCAGCATTAATTTGGTCTTCCATTGGGTTAATTTTCGAAAACTAAGTATGTAATTATTCAATTATTATAAAAGCATTCTTTAAACTTGATGAAAATAAGTAATTAAACCAGTAGAAGTGATCTAATAAAAAACAAGCAAAGAGATGCCTAAGAACGAAAATGACAATGAGAAAAATATCAAAAGTAATTCCGTAGTTTTCATAACCACTCAGAATCTTCTAATAGATTTGAATATTGTTCATAATTAAAGAAAATATCTTCTTCTAGTACTTCTTCCAGGGAAATTCTCTTGAAGTATGTCATTTTAATTCAATAAAAGAGTTGTTTAATCATGTAAAAAAAAAGACAAATTCGTGAGTGATTGCCATTCGGTTTACATGGTTCGGTATGTTTTCCCAATTCACCAACTACTATCAAACACAGTTCAGGCTTGGAAAATCCCTGAATAAAGAAATGTACTGATAAAAAAGATAAAAATTTTCTTCGAAGAAGTAATTATTATTAAACGCTATCGAATCAACTTAAGTGAAACACCTTATCGCTAAGCACAAAAATCAAAAGTCCTATAGAAGTCATTGCTAACAAAACTCCACCAAAAATTAGAGGATTGTTTTTTTCAGTTTTTTGCTCAAGAACTTTTTGAACTTTTAGAGGATTAGCTTTTCTTTTCTCTTTCTTACTCATGAGTTTCAAAGTTCAATGGATAATAGATTGACCTTATACATATACAATTATTTTATAGCCTTAGAGAATTTCATACCATTTCCTTTACACATTCATTCTGCAAGATAGATACTTTTAATTTTTAATGATTTTGACTTGACCCATTTTAAGCCCACTGATTTGAGATAAATCCTTTTTAAGTTTTTTAGAGGTTTTCCTATTAACCAATCTAAAACTTTGAGCAACAGTGTTTCCTTTAGAGTTTTGACCAACAACGGAGAATAAGAAATTTTTTCCTTTGCCTACTTCAGAGCCCAAGCGCCCTCCTCCATATACGCCTCCAAGCAAAGCCGGAACACACAGAATCCCAGCACTTGCACCACATATTGCAAAACCTACAAATGCTCCTGTATAAGTACCGCCTGCAGCACCGGCAACACTAAGAAGAAGATTATCTTCTTGTCGAACCGAATACCACTGAGAAATATTGTCTTTAGGGATAAAATCATTTGGTCCTAAGAACCCCTCCTCTGTAAGAGTTATTTGACAATTAGAAACCTCAATATTTTTGTCGTCGTCATTAGAAGAGGATTGAATAACATCACAAAGAGCATTATAAACTTCAGCTCTTGTAGAAACTGGAGACAACAATCCTAAAATTAGTAAAGGTGTAATTAACAATTTTGACATTTAAAACGTGAGTCGAAGTCACGATGTTTTGTTAGATTTTTTTTATATTACCGAAAGTTATTCATTAGACAAACAATAATCATAACAATATCGAAGTAGCTTTTTAAGTGTATCTCACTCTTTAACTATAGGGTGTAGCACGAACAATGCATAATTATTTATTCGTTTCAATATCGCAAAAAAAAGGAAAATAGAACCTTTATTAGATTAAAAAAACTCGCAAAAAGTATTTTTTTTTAATACACCAGAAAATCATCAATGTTTAAAATCATCCGTACAAATCGGTTTAGATACATTCTAGTTTTTTAACATTCTGACTTTAAAGTACCTACGTCACACTTATTTGAGATAATAACTATTTCTCAGACTTAATAAACTTGCGTGTAAGTTGAAATCTATTTCAGGGGAAAAGAGTCTAATTAGTAGCAAAAGCTCTAAAACACCTCAATAATTTTTGCTAAGACAATATTACAAATTTAATAATCTCATATAGATTCTGGCTGCCTAAAATAAATAAAATGCACATCACAACATTAGCTTTAGCCTTCTCAGAGTGGGGTATTGGAAGATTTCCATTGGATTTAATTATTTTCCTGTGTTTAGTACTAATTTTTGCATTACCAGCAGGTATCAATAGAAAAAAGATTTTTGTTGAAGGTGATGCTTTTACAACTAGGTTGAAAAAACAATAAAAAGGGGGCTTTAAATCCTTGTAAATCTTTGGTGAGTATTTGATTTCTGGTTAGTAGCCATTTAAGCAAAAAACCAACAGGAACGAAAAGCAAGGAGGCATTGGGAAAGCGAATAAATTTCCCAGTGTATGATTACTCTATTTTATTGAAATACCTAATGATATTTCAATAAAATAGAGTAATCGTCTTTTAGATGAAGTTTTTATTTTACGATTGAACATTATTACTGACCGACGAAAATAAAATAAAAGCTGAGTTCCTCTGATGTAGTTTTTTCTAGCTGGGCCTAACCGAGATAAATACCTCTTTGTAAGTTTTAAAAAGGAGCTATTTGTATCAACTCGTAATAACGTTTACTTTTTTATTTTTATTGACCATGACAAATACATTTACCACCCTTCCAGGAAGAACATTTCTTCTTTTTGCATTTCTTCTTTTTCTTCTTATCTCCCATAAGAGTTAGTGTCTATATTTTGATTTTAATAGAACGGAAATTGGCTTGTTGGATTATCAACTTTAAAAATTTTCATCCATAAAATCATTTTTCAACTTTATCAGTCATAAGCAAACCCTTTTATATTTAAGTTGAATTCATTTTTTATTGGTTGTAATACCTAACCAAATCAAAAATCAAAAAAATCACAAACCCGACAGCTAGAACGACTGGTAGTATCTGATTCCTACGAAGCTTTTGAATGATATTAGGACTATCGTCCTTCTTTTCTTTTTTTATTGTCTTAGGAGGCAACCCCTGTTCTTTTCTCCTTTTTGCTTCTCCCATTTTTATGTAAAAGTTCAGCCACTTCAATAATGACGTTTCTATTGCAAAATTTCTCATATCTTTAAGATAAAAGAAATTATCTACCTAATTAATAAAAGCTATAACAAGGCTTACGACCGAAAAAGTTCACATTGTTACATTAAATACAATCTATTTCGATTTTTTGGAGGATCATTTTATTCATCGACATAATGTTTATGACCAAAAAACTAACTTATAGGTACGCATTTACTTTATTGAAAATGAAGAATGCTGTAGGTAGAAATGAATATATGGATTTAGCAAAAGAAGCAAATCTCTTATGGCATCAAATTGTAAGGCAAAAAGCTAAAAACACTCCCCGAATTAACTGTCGAGCATAACTCTTTATTACTTGGTCGTTGATGATTAAGCGAAGGCAGGACTTTTCTCAACAAAATAATTCTTTGTCAATTCAATCAAAGATATAAAAGTCTTTTTAATCAAAGCACCTAGGCCTAGATCAATAATTATGTGCAAAACAAGGGAAATGCAAAAGAAGGCATAAAAAATTAAATGACAAATAAAAGTATTTATAAAATCATCTTTTTCTTTTTCAGTAATATCTTCTTTTTTATTGAGTTTTGATGGGATGAAATCAGCAAATGAATTTACGCTTGCTGATTCAACTAATCCAGATGAAATCAGTTCCTGTTCATTTACTGTTGGAGCAGCAGTGGAAGTCATAACGGAAGAATTAATTAAATGTAGCCTACTTTCTTAGTGATAAGTTTGGCTTATGACTTCATCTTTTCGTTTTAAATCTTGTTCAAATAAGCCATTGTCTCCAAATCTTTCTGCAACATAATTGGTACTTTCTGAACATCAAACCTGTTCTTTATTTTTGATATCTTGTTTTTTAAAAAACTAATCATAACCTTAAAGCTATATAAGTTTTTTAATTAAATCTAAAATTTACAATGATTCAATCCGTAAGAATCACTAAAAGGAGGGGCTAGCGCTCTATTGAAATTAGCTTTAAAGTTTTAAAGTCTATTTTTTAAAAAGAGAGCTCTTTACCCCAGCTTGTTCCCACTTTTTTATTGTTGGTCTTAAGAAAGACATTGGAAGGGCAGTCAAAACTGCAAATGAGACAACAAGTATTAAATCAGTAGTGAAATGATTAACCCCAAAATCAGTCCCAGCAAGCCATAGCCATGGGAATGCAGAAGAAAAAACACAAGTCAGCATAAATTCTTTTTCAATTAAAAAAGAGCATATAAGAGCATTGTGATCAATAATTCTTTCCTTAGTAAAAATTATTAGTTTTTTTTTGAGTTACTTAATAATGACAAATTAGTTTGGAATTAATTTGATCAACTTTATGTACCAATCAAGAATCAATAGGAATACAAAACAGGATTTGCTAGATGAAAAAAATTTAATAAAGAGTTAGTGAAGTAGCAACAACAATAATATTTGCATTTATTGAGTTGAATGCTGAAAAATCTATAAGAATGGCATTAAAAACTAACTTGCCTTACAAATCTTTTCTAGCAGAATCAAAAACTCATATGGAGCTCTAAATAAGAATAAAAAGCAAAGTTTCCTATGAAACAGATGGAGGAATGATCCACTGAGAATTAAAAGTGGCTAAAATGAATCAGCCAAATATGAAATGTAAAATACCGTGGATTTTAATTATGTTCTTGATTTTTATTCCTTTGAATATCCTATAGCCTAGTTTTCCTGATAAATGAGATTGTTTCTTCTAGATCTAAACAAGTTGAATAGTTATATCCATATTTCCTCCAAGGGTGCCAAAGTTTACATGTCGATTCTAACAAAACTGCCTTAACGAAAGAGTGCACATCACCATCTTGAATCAAATAAACCAAAAATAAACCACATAGTAGGTTTCTGGCCTGTATTCGACTCCTCTTGATTCGTACCATTCAAAAAACCATCTTCCCACCAGTTTCTTGATCTTCTCCATCATTAAATTATTAAGAAATAAGATTAAGCCATATAACTCGTAGAAAACTAAAAAACATAACTACTCTGATTAAAGTGATAAAAATTTAATAAAATATTATATTTAACATAAAGTATCTTGAGTTAAAAGAAAATATAATTTTTATTTTAAATAGAAGTAACTAGTAAGCGCAACTATTAATAATAGTTTTCTTGATTAACTTATCATTTAATGGGGTTTCCCAGTTTTTTACTTGCTTAATATCTCCAGATAACGGAAGTTTACTATATAATCTATTTTCACAATCAATAGCCATTAAATATGAATCAGTAGTAATAATTTCTTGATCTTCAGGATTAACTTCAGATTGTTTAGTTATAACTGAAAGAAAACCTCTATTATCATAATTAATTGAACTAGGCTCTATAAATATTACTTCATTATTTGTCTTAGACACTTCTAACCATTTAATCTCCTGAGCTGAAAGCATAAGAGAAAAAGAGAACACTATTAAAACAATCGCAAAGCTAAACGATAATAACTGTTTTATACAATTCGCATGAGTTTTCATTATTTATAGTTTTACATATAAGTAACTTCTAGTAGAGCCGAAAAACAAACAAAAGCATCTATATCTTATAGTAAATATACATAAGTTATCTTTTCTTAAACAATGACTTTATTGATTTATTGCACTCACCATAATTGTTTTTAAAATATTTTATTTTGTGTGATTTATAAAAGTGTTAGGTTTGAAAATTAGACCCGCTGTATAAAACAAATAAAACTATTAGCTATTTACCTTGATATTAATAGTCACTTATAAAGATGGTCATATGATAGATGTTGTTCCATTTCTCTACCCAAAGAAGAAAGAATTTCATTAACTTGTTTCAACTGTTTTTCCAACTCACTTCTCTTAAATTGAAGATCAACAAATTTTCTCTGCAACTCAGCTTGATGTCTTTTTCTTAAATCATCATTGTAATTACTTGGGGTTGATGTGATTTGATTTTTCATAATTATTACCATTGATATTTAGCAAGGGAAACTAGAAAAAGAACATTAGTTTGAATAGCTTTGGTTATACTTCAATAAATTATCTACTTGAAGTAGCCGCCAAATGTAAATCCGTCTTAATGCTGAAGTATTAAGACCTCAGCTTTCTTACCTCAGCATTTATTACATCTATGAAAACTGAAGTAATTTTGTCAGTAATTACACTAATGACACTAGAGATGCTTCTGACTATGGCAAATGAACCATTGTTTTTAAATTTATTAAATTGAAATCCTCAGAAAGCCGTTGTATAAATCTTCATTTTTTTTATTTATGAGTAGTTATTAAAAGAAAATAAAAAAAACAAAATCAATCGATTATAATAGCGAAATTAGAGAGTCATGAAAATATCACTATAAATATATCAATTGCCTATTAATATATTTATTACTAAAAGCCGCCACATAATAGACGTAATAACCTTAACTTA
>QCFJ01000020.1 GCA_003280265.1 Prochlorococcus sp. AG-363-G03
AGTAATCAAAGGTAAATGAGGTCCATGTTGTTCACATGCACCAAAAGGCCAAACCAAGGTAGATCCTTTAGCAGAAGCGGCTTTAGATGCCTCAGGCCAGGTCAAATGCTCAAATCGGCGAGTTGGAAAAATGATAGAAATCTCCTAATAATTAAAAAACAACTTACCCTTGACTGTAAGAATGTTTAACTTATTACAAGGGTATTATGGCCGGGTCAGATTCTCAGCCTAAAAAAGCTACTCCCCCCAGACCGGCAGCAAAGGCTCCGCGCAAACCATTACAGGTTATGCACATCAGTCGAAAGACTGAAGAAAAAATAATTGACCAAGGATCATCTGAAAAAGAAATTTCAGATCAATCTAAAGATAAAAGATTTGATGAAAACGTTCTAGATCAAAAAGAAACTTCTCAATTAAATAAAGCTCCTTCTATTCCCGAAGAATCTAGCGACAATTTCAAAACAAAGACCATGGAAGATGTTCTTAGATTTGAAAATAGTTCTGACCATAAAAATATTCAGACTTTTGATGATCAACATATTCTTGACCAAAAAAGTAGAACAGTTGATGAATTTGATTTTGATGAAGACGAATTTTTAGCAGCCTTAGAAGAAAATCAACCAATCGGTACAACTGGAGAAATTGCAAAAGGTTCAGTTATTGCAATTGAAAGTGATGGTATATACGTAGATATAGGTGGAAAAGCTCCTGGGTTCATGCCTAAAAATGAATGCGGTCTGGGGGTAATTACAAATTTAAAAGAACGTTTCCCAAAAGGGTTACAAGTCGAAGTTCTTGTTACTAGAGAACAAAATGCAGATGGGATGGTAACAGTTAGTTGTAGGGCATTAGAACTAAGAAAAAGCTGGGAAAAAGTTCAAAACCTTGCAAAAGAAGGAAAAGTTGTTCGAGTTAAAATAAATGGTTTTAACCGTGGGGGTGTTACATGCGACTTCGAAGGTTTAAGAGGCTTTATTCCAAGATCTCAACTTGAAGACGGAGAGAATCATCAATCTCTTGTTTCAAAGACACTCAACACCGCTTTTATAGAGGTAAATCCAGAGACAAGAAAACTTGTTCTCTCCGAGAAGAAAGCTGCAATTGCTTCAAGGTTTTCTGAATTAGAAATTGGACAATTAATTGAGGGTAAAATCTTAACCATAAAACCCTATGGTTTTTTTGTTGATTTGAAGGGAGTGAGTGGATTATTGCATCATTCAATGGTAACCAATGGAAGCATTAGAAGCCTTAGAGAAGTTTTTCAAACAGGTGAGCTTATTAAAGCTTTGATAACTGATTTAGATCCTTCCCGGGGACGAATTGGATTAAACACAGCCCTTTTGGAGGGTCCTCCAGGAGAACTTATTACTGATAAAGCGAAAGTAATGGAGGAAGCGGATGAGCGAGCAGTGAAAGCTCGCAATAGCTTGAATAAAGAAAAAGTTGATCCTCAAAAGGAAGAGAAAGGCATCAACTAACCCTCTTAAATTTACATTGAAGAAAAAAAAATTGTGATTACTTCAAAAAAATCTGATTTGAAAAAAGCAGACTGGGAAATAGACTTTTATTCCCGCCCAATAATTGATGAAAATGGAAAAAAAAGATGGGAATTATTAATTACATCTACAAATAACTTCAAAGCCACGAAAACTTTTAAATGGTCAAAGATATGCCCAGCATCAAGTGTTAATTCTATTTGGTTAAAAGATGCTTTAGACGAAGCTATTGATGCAGCTTATTCACAAGGTTGGGATAAACCGTCCGTTATTCGTTGTTGGCGATCCTCTATGAAAACAATGATCAAACGTGCAGCAGATCAAATAGGTATTGAACTTATTTCTAGCAGAAGAACATATTCATTATTGGAGTGGCTTATTGACAGAGAAAGGAATTTTTATCCCCAGCAAAAAGGCTATACCGGCGTCAATCTTTCTCCTCCTTCAGAACCAATTACAAACCAGGCTATCCCTTTACCAGAAGAGGTAAGAGGTGACTCTTGGAGCTTTGCTTCCCTATCTCTAGATACACTTAGAGAGGCCGATGAATGGAAAATAGAGTTTTCCAATTTAATTCCTATAAAAGATTCAATTAATCAAAATATTTCTATTCCAGGTATTAGGCTTTTTAGTCCAAAAAGATCCTTAGCACTTGCAGCTTGGCTTGGGGGACTTGAACCAGCAAAGCTTTTAATCGAAGGGACCCAAATAATATTAGAAGCAGGGCAAGCTGATAGATGGTTGGTAACTGATGTTGAAGAAGAAGCAAAAAAGGCTATTGAAAATAATTTTCTAAATACAAAAATAGACGCCGATGGACTTCAATTTATTTCAGTTCAAAAAAGTCCTGAAGAAAATTCTCTAGATGGTTTTTGGATGCTAAAAGATATTGGAGAAATTTAACAGCTATATCGAACAAAACTATTGAGGTAGATTAGTCGCCCTTAAGAGATAATTATACAAAAATGATTTTATCTTCCTGTAAGAATGTTGATTTTTTTCAATCTGAACTATTAAGAGAATATGATTTCAAACATGCATTTTTCACTAAAAAACCTAGAAATAATGAGCCAGTGAAATTACAAGAGCAACTAAATCTTACTTCTAAGATCAATTATCTGAAGCAAATACATAGTAGCAAAGTGATTCAAGTTAATAATACATTAAATTCAAAAGATAAAGTTGCTGATTGTTTAATAACAAAAGCAAAAAATCAAAGTCTATGGATATATACAGCAGATTGCATACCTATACTTATCGCTGATGTAAAAACAAGGAATATCGCTGCCTGTCATTGCGGATTAAAAGGTCTTGAAAAGAAAATTATCTCAAAAACATTAAAAAGTTTAGAAAAAATAGGATCTCATAAAAACAACTTAATTATCGCACTCGGACCTTCCATTAACGGGGAAAAGTATCAAGTAAATAAAAAAGATGTTGAAGATTTAATTATTCAAATCGCAGGTGAAAATTTTACAGAGAAAAATTCATACATAAACGCAATCAAAGGAGAAGAAATGATTCTCTTATTCAAAAAAGACTCTAACCCTAATAAAATACTTTTTGACATACAAGCTGCTGCTATCTCACAATTATATAAAGAAGGTATTAAACAATATCAAATCAATTCAAATAGAATTTGCACATACTCAAATCCAACGCTATTTAATTCTTTTAGAAGAGAAAAAACTAATTCAAGACAATGGAGCTGCATATATTCATGATCATATATATAGAACTTTATAATTAATTTAGCATTGACTTGTTGCTAATCCTTCATTTATATATTTCTCCGCTATGTCAATATTGCTATCAAAAGGAATAACTTTAGCGACCAAAATACCATCGACTGAGCCTTTAGGTTTTAAATTTACTTTTGTATGTCTTGGCAGTTGTTTTTTGAGCCAATTAACTGATTCTTCTTCTAAATCAGGGTTGATTTCTGTGCATGCTAATTTAACGGTATAGGTACGATTATGATCACCGATCAGCAACACAGACGAACTAGTAACTTGCAAAATTTCGGCCGCATCAACTTCCGAATAAAAACCAAAAAAAGAAATTATTAATATTAAAATCATTGTAAAAAATTTATTCATAAAAAGTTTTTACAATTATTTTTTCATCTCAGGTATACCAACCATTTGAGCATTACTTTTCCCAGGGGGCACCATCGGATAACAATTTTCACCTTTTCGTACATTTACGTTAACAAGGACTGGTCCTTCACTAGCCAAGGCTTCTTGAAGCTTAGGTATTAGCTGGTCTCTCTCAGAAATTACAATCCCCTCAATACCAAAAGCCTTAGATAGCGAAATAAAGTCAGGTTCCCCAAAGGACATATTAGATGCTGAATATCGTTCATCATAAAAACTTTCTTGCCATTGCCTAACCATCCCTTGCCAATGATTATTTATAATAATTACTTTTATGTTCAACTTATATTGTGCAATAGTTCCAAGCTCCTGGATATTCATGAGGATACTTGCATCACCGGCGATACAAATTACTTGCTCCTTAGGTAAAGCAACTTTGACTCCCATTGCAGCGGGCATTCCAAAACCCATTGTTCCAAGTCCAGCACTGCTAATCCATTGTCTTGGTCCATTCAACAAATATTGAGCTGCCCACATCTGATGTTGTCCAACATCAGTTGTAATGAAAGCATCTTGCGCCAACTCTCTTAAAGCAATTAATACTTCCTGTGGATAAATTTCTCCTTCTTTAGGGGGAATTATTAAAGGAAAATTATTTTTCCAGTTATTAATTTTGTTAAGCCAATTAGTGGTTCTTGGATTTATTTTTCTTTGGTTACTGAGATCTAATAATTTAACAAGACTAATACCTACATCTCCTAATACGGAAACTTCAACTATTCTATTTTTATTTATTTCAGCAGGATCAATCTCAAAGTGAATTACTTTTGCCTTAGGAGCAAACGTATCTAGTTTACCTGTAACTCTGTCATCAAATCTTGCTCCAATTGCAATCAACAAATCACATTCAGTCACAGCAAAGTTGGCATAAGCTGTTCCATGCATACCAAGCATCCCAACTGATAAAGGCTCACGTTCATCAAACGCGCCTTTCCCCATCAAAGTTGTGGTTACGGGTATTTGAAATCTATTAGCAATAGCCGCGAGAGTTTCATGTGCCCCAGAAGAAATAACACCTCCTCCAACGTAAAGGAGTGGTTGCTCAGCATTTTCAATCAAATCCAGGGCTGCACTTATGGCTTTATGTTCTGGCGCGAATGGTAGTTCAAAGCCTGGTGGCTTTATTGAACCTGGCTCAACAGGGATATAATTAAACATCTCTTGTCCAACATCCTTTGGTATGTCAATCAAAACAGGCCCCGGTCTACCCGATGAGGCAATAAGAAAAGCTTGAGCCACAACTCTTGCAATTTCAGATGAATCTCTTACTACCCATGAATGTTTAACAATTGGAAGTGTTATCCCAAAAATATCTGTTTCTTGAAAAGCATCAGTACCTATTGCAGGTCTAGGGACTTGTCCTGTTATCACGACAAGAGGCACAGAATCCATCTGAGCGGTGGCTATTCCTGTTACTAAATTCGTGGCTCCAGGACCGGATGTACCAAAACAAACGCCTACTTTGCCAGTCGCCCTAGCAAAACCATCTGCAGCATGAGTTCCACCTTGCTCATGTCGAACAAGAATATGTTTTAACCACCCCTCTTGCTCTGCTTTAAAAACCGCATCATATATTGGGAGTATTGCTCCGCCTGGATAACCAAAAATAGTATCTACTCCATGCCTACGAAGAGAATCCATCAAGGCATCAGCACCTGAGATCTCATTTTTAGTTTGTGATCCTAAATCCCCTATTTGATTGGGCGGAGAAGTCAGGGTCACGGCAAAAGAAAATCTAAACTAACAATAAATCTTAGTGTGAATAATTTCAATTAATCTAAATTAAGCAAAGATTTAATTAAATTCTTTAAGTTTTAATAGGAAGCTTACTTATCAAATAAATCAACACAAATAATTATTTTAATTCTTCATAGCAAACCTATTTGATGCAAAGGTCCACCACCAATTATTAATTCCACCAAAAAACAAAGAAAAACAATCATTGCGACTCTTCCATTCCAAACTTCAGAGCTGTTATTCCAACCCCACTGCCATTTCTCCTGAGGATAAAGTTTTACTCTCTCTGGCAATTTTGATGCTTCCTCTAAACTTATCCCCGCACCGTTTAAGCAAGAAGAAACCAGGTCAGCCAATCCTTCAATAAACAAAGGATAGATATCAAGTGCTGGAACTCTTTTAAAATTAACAATTCCATTCTTCTCAGCAATTTCTTTGTACTCAATATCAATCTCCTGGAGGGTTTCAATATGCTCACTCACAAAACTTATTGGGACAACAACAAGCTCCTTTATGCCGGATTTGCCTAGTTTTTCTAATACTTCTTCAGTATAGGGTTTTAGCCACTCTTCTGGCCCAACTCTGCTTTGATAAGCAAGTGAGAATGAATTGCTATATCCAAGTGAGTTTTCAAGCTTGTCAATAATCAAAAGTGAACAGTTTTGTATTTGATCTTGATAAGGATCACCGGCCTCTTCTACATAGCTTTTAGGGACACCATGTGCAGTAAAAAAAACGTGGGCCCCTTGGGGTAAATCACAAGCCAAGATTTCTTTCTTTATTAATTCAGCCATTGAGGAAACATAGGCTGGATGATCAAACCAACTACGAATACAACGAATTGATAATTCTGCGAACTCAGAGTCACCATCTTTTAACCTTTTCAATTCTCTAAAACTTGATCCACTTGTACTTATAGAAAAATGTGGATAAAGAGGTAGAACAACAACTTCACTAACACCATCAGCCTTCATATCCGCTACGGCAGACTCAGTAAATGGATGCCAATACCTCATCGCAACGTATGTTGTAGCGTCTATTCCAATATTTCTAAGATAGCTCTGTAGTTCTCGGGCTTGCTGCTCGGTAATACGACGTAAAGGTGATCCGCCTCCTATCGATCTATAAGCCTCTTGTGATTTACTGCTTCTTAATAAGCTTATAAGCCACGCTAAAGGTTTTTGGAAACCACGAACTGGTAAACGAATTATCTCTGGATCAGAGAATAAATTATACAAAAATGGTCCAACATCCTTAATCCTCTCAGGACCTCCGAGATTTAATAAGAGGACACCAACCCGAGCCATTTCAGAAAAAACTCCTTATAAAAGGTTATATAAACCCTTATAAAAGTAAAGCTAGCTAAATTTACAGGATCATGGACGAGAATCAAAAGTTACTAGATATCAACCAAGACCTTGAATCAAAGGGAATCAATCTGAGAATTGAGAAAAGGGGTAAAGTTTTAAACATTCGAGGTTCTTTGCCAGATAAGAAATCTCAGAATCTTTCCAAAATACAAAGAATAAGTCTTAAACTTCCACACAACATTAATGGTCTAGAAGAGGCTAGAAAAGCTATCGAGTTAATTGATTTTCAACTCAAAAAAAATCAATTTTCCTGGTCTAATTGGATTAAAGAAAAAACCATCACAACAACAAAGACTAATAAATTAGTGGTAAGCAATGAAATAGAAAACTTTAAAAGGCAATTTTTTTCTGACACATCCAGAAGCAAATCACCAGCTGGAATGATAAGCACCTGGCAGTCTGCTTACAAACCATATTTGAACAGATTAATTGGAGAAAGTAATAAATCTACTTTAAAATTAAACGAGGATCTACTAGTA
This sequence comes from Prochlorococcus sp. AG-363-G03, assembly GCA_003280265.1. Taxonomy (GTDB): domain Bacteria; phylum Cyanobacteriota; class Cyanobacteriia; order PCC-6307; family Cyanobiaceae; genus Prochlorococcus_B. The sequence continues at coordinate 7,239 of QCFJ01000020.1, forward strand.
AAAATCCTTTTAAGTTACAAAAAAAACTCAAGGAGCAGACAACAATGTGGAATTGCTTTAGGTGCTTTAGCTAGATATCTTAAATTGGAGCTTCCAGAGAACTGGAAACAACTTCAAAGTGGTTATGGAATACACGAGTCTAATTTCAGAGAATTACCAAGTGACGAAGAAATTATTGATAGTTTTAAATTAATACCAAATCCAAAATGGAGATTTGTTTTTGGGCTAATGGCAACCTATGGGCTTAGAAATCATGAAGTCTTTTTTAGTGACTTATCTTGTTTAAAAAAAAGTGGGGATCAAATACTTCGTGTTTTTCCAAACACAAAAACAGGAGAGCATCAAGTTTGGCCCTTTCATCCTGAATGGGTTGGTTTATTTAAGCTAGATAACAAAATTGATACTTCAGATTTACTCCCAGATATACAAACGGATCTCAAGGTGACAACTCTTCAACATATCGGAAGAAGAGTATCTGAACAATTTAGAAGATATAAAATATCATTTACCCCATATGATTTAAGGCATGCATGGGCAGTCAGGACAATCTTAATAGGCCTACCAAATACCGTAGCTGCAAAAATGATGGGGCACTCAGTTTCAATACATACAAAAACCTATCATCATTGGATAACAAGAAGAGACCAACAAATTGCTGTTGATAGTGCTCTATCAAAAGTTAAATTTTAACAAGAAGAATAATTAATATTTATAGCCATATAATTTTTAGAAATTATTCTTTTATTAACTTATATAATTTAAGCCAAAGGAATGAAAAACAAGATTTCCGAAGAAGATTTAAAACTTAACAGTCTAGATAAGAGTGCAGAAAAAATAGGAATGGGAGGTAATTTAATCCCAAATATAACTGAAGAAAAATATCGAGAAAGGATGCAAAAGAGGAAAGAAGTTCAAACACAAAGACTACAAGAAAGAAATAAAGAAAAAGGTCTAATAATAATCAATACCGGACAAGGCAAAGGTAAAACTACTGCTGCTCTTGGGATGGTATTAAGAACTATTGGTCATAGCCACAGAGTTGCAATCATTCAATTCATCAAGGGTGGGTGGGAACCAGGTGAGAAGTTAGCCTTGAAAATATTTGGGGACAAGTTAAAATTTCATGCCTTTGGAGAAGGGTTCACATGGGAAACACAAGATAGAAATAAAGATATAAATTTAGTTAAATCAAGCTGGAGTAAGGCTGTCTCTTATATTAAAGACCCAAATTATAAACTTATAATTTTAGACGAGATTATCGTTGCAATAAAACTTGGATACATAGATGAAGATGAAATTATAAATAGCATAAATTTACGCCCCGAGCTTACACATGTAGTCTTGACGGGGAGAGGCGCTTCAGAAAAATTAATCCATTCAGCTGATCTTGTGACAGAAATGAAATTAATCCACCATCCTTTTAGAGAGCAGGGAATAAAAGCACAAGAAGGAATCGAATATTAGTTTATAATCTTTTAAATATTTCCATCGCGAGGGATCCAATACAGACATAAAGACGTTCTCCCAAGACTTGCTACTGTCAGTTTGTTATGAATTTTTAATGACATACTCTAGAGCACTTATAAAACTCAGTGGTGAAGCTCTTATGGGAGAGAAACCTTATGGAATTGATCCTGAAATTGTTCAATCTATTGCCAAGGATGTTTCAAAAGTGGTTAAGAATGGAACGCAAATAGCAATTGTGGTTGGCGGTGGAAATATTTTTAGGGGTCTAAAAGGATCCGCTGCAGGGATGGATAGAGCCACTGCTGACTATGTAGGAATGCTTGCAACCGTTATGAATGCAATCACACTTCAAGATGGGTTAGAAAGAGCTGGAGTACCCACCAGGGTTCAATCTGCTATTGATATGCAACAGATTGCTGAACCATACATAAGAAGAAGAGCAATAAGACATCTAGAGAAAGGAAGGGTAGTAGTTTTTGGAGGTGGGTGCGGTAATCCATTTTTTACAACTGATACCACTGCTGCTCTTAGGGCCGCTGAAATCAACGCAGAAGTTGTTTTCAAAGCCACAAAAGTTGATGGGGTTTACGATCGAGATCCAAAGAAATTCTCTGATGCTGTCAAATATGACAATCTCACCTTTCAAGATGTATTAACCAACGAAATAGGAGTAATGGATAGCACTGCCATTGCTCTTTGCAAAGATAATAAAATCCCTATAGTTGTTTTTAATATTTTTCAACCTGGTAACATTGCTAAGGCTATTTCTGGCGAGCAAATTGGATCAAGAATATCTAATTCAAGTTAAAACTAAATTTTTAGACCTTATCTAATAATCAATTCGCAATAACTTTATCTAAATGTCAAACCAAGAGCTAAAAACCACAATGAGCAAATCTGTTGAAGCAGCTCAAAGAAATTTCAATACCATCAGGACAGGAAGAGCAAATACATCTTTATTAGATAGAATATCAGTCGAATACTATGGAGCAGATACCCCGCTAAAATCACTAGCAACAATAACTACTCCTGACTCTCAAACGATAGCAATTCAACCGTTCGACTTAGGCTCATTGGCTTCCATTGAAAAAGCCATTGCTACAAGTGATCTAGGTTTTACTCCAAACAATGATGGCAAAATAATTCGTATCAATGTTCCACCTTTAACTGAAGAGCGTAGAAAAGAATTTTGCAAACTCGCATCTAAATATGCAGAGGAAGGAAAAGTCGCACTAAGGAATATACGCCGTGACGCAATAGAGAGAGTCAAAAAATCTGAAAAGGATGGTGATCTTTCTGAAGATCAAAGTAGAGATGAACAAGAAACAATTCAGAAAGAGACTGATAATTTTATTAAAGATATTGAAAAAAAACTTTCAGAAAAAGAAGCTGAGATTTTAAAAGTTTGACACTTTTAGATGTTGCTATTATTGGAGGGGGAGCATCAGGCACTACTACAGCATTTCATCTGGCTAGTAAAGGGAAAAAAGTATGTATTCTTGAAAAAAACAATTCCTCTCCAGAGAGAATCTGTGGGGGTGGAATGTCTGCTGCAGTGCAAAATTGGTTTCCGTTTGAACTTTTACCAATAGTTGATGAAGTCATAAGAAATGTAGAGTTTAGTTGGTGCAATACCGACAAAGTGGTCGCTGAACTCTCAGGCTCTTCTCCTTTTTGGATAGTTAAACGTGAAAAACTTGATGCATTCTTATTAGATCAAGCACTATTTTCAGGTTGTGATTTATTGACTACTTTTGAAGTAGTCGATCTCAAAAAAGCTTCTAATATTTGGCATATTACCGCTCTTGATGGGAGACAAATAGAGGCAAGAGCAGTTGTTATTGCTGATGGTTCTGAATCACCATGGCCTAAAACTTTTAATTTAGGTCCAAATCAACAAAAATTCGCCTCCACTTTCTCAGGAAGAATTAAAAGGAGGGGAAACTTAGGAAATGAAACTGCTAGATTTGAATTTGGCCTAGTAAAAAATGGTTTTGCATGGGCATTTCCATTAAAGAATGAAGTAAATATTGGTATGGGAACTTTTCTAGATAATACGACTTCAATACAAGTTAATGAAATACTTCAATCATTTCTACCTGATTTGGGCTTAGATCCAACTGAAGCAATCGGTCATAAAAAAAAATTAAGAATATGGAGTGGCCACAGTAAATTAAACGGGGAAGGAATTCTTCTGGTTGGTGATGCCGCCTCATTATGTGATCCCTTTTTGGCAGAGGGATTAAGGCCCGCTTTAATGAGTGGATTTGAAGCGGCAAAAAACCTTATCTATTGGTTAGATGGAGAAGTCAGTTGTTTAGATTCATACACGAAAACAATGCAAAAAAAATGGGGGAATTCGATGGCTTGGGGTAAAAGAATTTCTCAAGTTTTTTATCGTTTTCCAAAAGTTGGATATCAATTAGGTGTAAAAAGACCTACTGCTCCAAAAAGGATTGCACAAATTCTTTCAGGTGAGATGAGTTATGAAGACATCGCAAAAAGAGTAATCAAGAGATTACTCTTTCAAAATTCAAGCTCAAAGAGTTAGTGCAATTCCTCTTTCAATAAACTCAAGTCTTTCATTCAATTGATTTTCTAATTTATCAATTGCTTGGCTGAAACCACTAATTCCTTCATTTAGTTTTTCCGTAGCCATTTTATCTCCGGCCATCATTAGTTCAAAAGCAGTCTGATCTAGATGAATCGTCTCATCAATCACTAAAGGTTTTTGTGCGTTTAACTTGATTGGCAAGTCCCAATATGTTTCATTAAGTTCCTGAAGCAATTTAGGGGAAATTGTTAACAAATCACATCCTGCAAGCTCAGTTATTTCCTCTATATTCCTGAAACTTGCTCCCATGACTTCTGTCTCATAACCATTTGACTTGAAATAATTAAATATTTTAGTAACAGAAACGACCCCTGGATCCTCAATTGCTGGATAAGAATCTCTTCCTGTAGCGGATTTATACCAATCTAAAATCCTGCCAACAAAGGGTGAAATAAGCGTTACACCTGCCTCAGCACAAGCAACTGCTTGATAAAAATTAAACAGCAAAGTTAGGTTACAATGAATATTCTCTTTTTCTAGTACCTCAGCAGCTTTTATCCCCTCCCAAGTAGAAGCTATTTTGATTAAAACCCGATCGTTAGTAATGCCATCTTGGTTGTATTTAGCAATTATTTTCCTCGCTTTTGCAATTGTGGCATCAGTATCAAAGCTAAGTCTTGCATCAACCTCTGTTGAAACTCGGCCAGGAATTAATTTAAGAATCTCTTTGCCAAATACAACACATAGTTCATCCAAAGCTTCTTTCACAACATTAGCTCTTGAGGCATTAGCTCCTAGCATTTTTCGTGAACTGGCTAGCGCTTTGTCAATCAAACTTTGATAAGCAGGTATTTGTGCCGCCGCCAGAATTAAAGAAGGATTTGTTGTAGCGTCTCTAGGGTGAAATTTTTTAATTGCTTCAAGATCACCAGTATCAGCCACTACTACAGTCATTGAAGATAACTGATTAAGAAGGGATTCCATAATAAAAAACGTCTTGCATAGGAAATAGACTAGCTATATTTTTTGTTGATTTCACCCTTTAATTTGCACTTTTGGAAAAATTTAGCCATCTCTTAGCTTTTGATAGCTAAATATTCTTTTTTAGAAATACTTGGTGGGATTTTTTCTATAACAAGCAAAGTCTCAATAATTTTTTTTGCCACAGGAAGGGCCACAGTTGATCCATATGCATTTTCTTTTTGGGGTTCATCAATAACTGCTAAAACGACATAACGGGGATCATCGATAGGAAGACTTGCAACAAAACTACAAATTTTAGAACTATAATTCAGGCCATCCTGCGATTTTTGTGCCGTTCCTGTTTTTCCTCCAATTCGATAACCAGGAACATTTACCTCTATACCACTTTCATCGTAAAAAGACACAACAGTTTCCATCCATCCAAGAACAGTATTTGTAACTTCAGGAGATAAAACTTGCTTAGATACAGACGGAGTATTGAAATACGACTCATAATCACCTTTCAGTCCTTTAGTGATGTGAGGGGTAACAAGTTTGCCTCCATTAGCAATCAAAGCATGTAATTGAGCTAGTTTCAAAGGTGTAATAGAAAAACCTTGGCCAAAGGAAGCTACTGCAGGTTCTATAGGGTGATTTACAAAAATCTGCTTTGATTTTATTTGGCCACCTACTGCACCTGGAAGATCAGTTTCTGGGATTTCATCTATCCCTAATCGCCTTAACCATTGCCAGTAATTATTTGCATTCAATTTATTCATGATCTTAACCATAGCGACATTGCTTGAGACTTGTAACACCTCAGGATAAGTAAGTATTCCATTAGGCTTTCGATTCCAATTCGAGAGAGGCCATCCTCCAACTGTAATTAGACCATCATCATTTACTTCTCCATTGGGAGTTATAACTCCCTCCTCCAATGCCAATGCTAAGTTGATAGGCTTAAAGGTAGACCCAGGTTCAAATAATTCTTGCACAGACCACTCTTTAAAAAGAGATGGCGAATAGTCCCAATACTTATTGGGATCATAAGTTGGGGTTGAAGCCAATGCTAAAAGTTCTCCCGTATTAATATCCATTACGATTACTACGCCTTTTTTTGCATTCCACTCCTTTACTTGCTTACTTATTTCTTTAACTGCTACTTCTTGGAGCCTTACATCTAAGGTTAACTGAAGATTCAATTGATCCTCATCAAATACGCCACGCTGAACACCTATGGGCAAAGGTGTACCATCAGCTCCTCTCCTGATTACACTAGCTTTTTCAAGACGTTTAAGATCTCTATCTAAACTTAATTCGAGTCCAGCCTGAGGCCTTCTATCTAAATCCAAAAAACCAACCACATTCGCAAAAAGTGATCCATGAGGATAAAGCCTTTGAGGATAAACCTCCAAATCGATACCACTTATTCCAAGCTTCTTAATTGCATTAGCCTGTTCTTGTGTTATTCCCTCTGCAAGTTTTACCCCTGAAGAATAATTTCCTAATTTATTTAAAATCTCATCGACACTTTTGGATAGTGGAATAGAAAGAAGTTTTGCTACTTCAACTGGCTTACGAACGGTTCCATATGAATCACCAGGAAAATTAAAATACCTGGGATGAGCCCAAATCTTAAAACGTTTCTCATCTATTGCGACAAGCTTTCCATTCCTATCAAAAATAGATCGACGTGTTCCTAGAGGGTTCTTTTGTTCCGTTTGAACTTCGCGTGCTAGTGATCTTAATTGATCAGACTGAAATAGTTGAAGCCAACCTACTCTTAAAAAAAGGCCGCCAAGTCCAAAGCATAATAAAGCAAATACAATCCTAAACCTTGACTGAGATAGAGGCGAAAGGGTTTTCGCTTTAAAGGTCTTTCGCTTTTTTCTAGAATTAATTTTTCTCATCGAAATTATTAATAACCTGACTTCATTGGGAAAGCAGATATTTTTGCTAACAACCTAGTTTTTAATGTTTTATCGAATGATTTCTCGGTTTTTTCTGTTTTTGGTCTATCTACATATATTAGATCTTCTGCTTTAGTCGGAACTAAATCTCTAGACAACTTTTGATTTTTCAATAGGTAACCTTCAATAATCGAAGTTGATTCCAATATCCTTCGGTTCAAGTCTCTGGTTTTCTCAAGTTTAGTAAAAGACTTAGTCCATAAATGTTGAGAGTGCAGAGCTACTGAGGACATGATCGCCACTATTGTGAGTATTCCTATCAATGCACCATCTAAAGCGATATGAAGAGCCGCTTGAACTGGAAATTTTCTTTGAACCTGCTTAGATGAAAAAACACTGTTTAACAAGCCTTTGGGCAACTTCTTTTTTTGAAATTGTCTTACTTTTTGTTTATATAGAGTTCGACTAACCAAATCAAATTTCGAAAGTAATCCAAGTCAAACACCTTGATCAAGCAACTGCAAGAGCTGAAATAATGATGTTTTATTTATTTAACATCAAGCTACTAATAATAAGCTAATAAAAGTGACTCCATTCCAAAGAGAATGCATAAGAGCACAAGGGAACAACCTTCCCGAACTCAATCTCATTAAACCGAGACCAATTCCTAAAACAAATAAAGGAGGTAATTCTCCTACACTTAAATGAGCCAAAGCAAAGATCAAAGCACTCAATAAAACACCGCTGATTTTGCCAACTTTGGATACCAATACAGGCAGGAGGATACCTCTAAAAACTAATTCTTCAAAAACAGGAGCAAAAACAACCGTTGTAATCAAAAGTAAAAACAATGGGAAAAATTCATCACTGCTTAAAACAAGTTCCAACAAAGGATTACTGCCACCCTGGTCCCCTATAATCTCATTCATTAGCCACCCAATAAATAGCACTAAAGGCATAATCATCAACCATCCACTTATAGATTTAAAAAGTCCTTCTTTAATAGGTTTGATCTTCCATTGCAACCATCCTCCATCTATTCCCGAGGGAACAAGACCCATTAATTGATATCGAATAATAAATAAAGGACCTATAGTCATTGAACAGTAACCAATAAATACTCTTAAAGATTGTTTTAATGGAGAGGATAAATTATTAAATAACAAATCAGTTATTGGTATTACTAGTGCAGGAAAAACAACTTCACCTATTACAACGAAACCACCAGAAATAAGTAGAATCATATCTAGGAATGATAGAGGTGGAGCTATAATTTCTGGCCAGGGAGTATTCTTATTTCTTAAGAAAATAAAAGCATACCTAATTAGTAATATAATCCCTGCAAAGGAAGCAAAAAACGGTAAAAATTGTGAAGTTAAAAGTCTTATAGCAGCAATTGAGTTATATTTTTTATCAATACATTTCTCATCCGAGAATCCGAGAGTAGAGCATGAAATTTGATAAAGTAAAGGGTCTAATTTAATCTCATTAAATTCAGGAAATTTCTTTACTTCTTTTCCTTCTTGTCTATCCAATGTATAGCTTCGAACCGTTTCAAAGTTTTTGTCCTTAAAGTTTTTCGTCAGGATTAATTTTTGCTCATCCTCAGACTCTTCCAGCACTGCCAATAACAGTCTCTGCCTATCCTCAAGTTGTTCCAAAGGAATCTCTCGAAGAGCTTGATATAGTTTTTCTTGAGGTTCTGATCCTAAAAATACATTTTGTATTTTTTCAGGTATGGATGAAGAAGCTGAAACTGCCATCTCAGTTTGCATCAATGAAATCTTTGGAGCGACGGAGGGTCGCTCAAAGCTTTCTTGCAAACCTTGCCGCCATATCAGAATAGTTAAAAGTAATGAAAATAGAGCTACAGCCCATTTCCACCAGGTTTTGGCTTCTCTCATAAAATCAATTTGTGACGACCGACATGGAGAAAGACTTCTATCTTTACTAAAAGAACATTAGATTGCCCTCATGGCTAATACCATAATTATTTAGAAGACACTTTATTTAATGACATTGCGTCTAATTTTTGTCCGTCATGGATTGAGTAGTTTTAACAAGGAAGGGCGTATTCAAGGAAGAAACGACCTTTCAAAATTAACTAAAGAAGGTCAATTACAAGCAGAGGCTGCTGGAAAAACAATTTCCTCTATTCCAATAGATGCAATTTATAGTTCCCCTTTGCAAAGAGCCTCAGAAACCACAAAAATCATTATTGAACAACATCAAAGAGACCTTCAATCAATTTATACGGACGAACTATTAGAGGTTGATCTTGGGCCTTGGAGCGGTTTAACAAAAAATGAAATAAAAAACGACTTTCCACAAGAGCTTTCTATTTGGCAAAAAGACCCAAAAGAATTAACCATTAATAAAGACGATGGTACAAAGTTTCAGCCAATTAAAGAACTCTTCTATCAAGCTGAACATTTTTTAAAATACTTATTTAATACCTATTCAGGCTCTAATAAAACTATTTTGATAGTTGCCCATAATGCAATTCTCAGATGCTTAATACTGAAATTAATTAATGAGCCATCAAAAGGGTTTAGAAGATTGAAGTTAGACAATACCTCCATCTCCATTTGTAATATAACTTTTAATAATTGGGAAGATAGACAAGTACAAATTCAATGTCTCAATAATATCGCTCATCTACACCCTAATATTCCCAAAAAAGGTAGAAAAAAAAGAATTATTTTAGTCAGGCATGGTGAAACAGATTGGAATAAACAGGGAAGATTCCAAGGACAAATTGATATTCCCTTAAATCAAAATGGGAAATTTCAAGCCCAGGCCGCTAGCGAATTTTTAAAAAATAACATTATACAAAAAGCTTTTAGTAGTTCGCTATCAAGGCCAAAAGAAACAGCACAGATAATTCTAAATGAACATCCCGGAGTCGAAATTTCTCTAAAAGATAGCCTCAAAGAGATCAGTCACGGTGAATGGGAAGGGAAGTTGGAGTCTGAGATCAGGTCCGACTGGCCAGATCTTCTTAAAACATGGAAAACCTCTCCTGAAAAAGTTCAAATGCCAGATGGAGAAAATATAACCGAAGTCTCAAACAGATCAATTAATGGTTGGGATGAGATCTGCAAAGATCTAAAGAACGAAGAAACTGCATTGGTTGTGGCTCATGATGCAGTTAACAAAACCATTCTTTGTCATCTTTTAGGATTAATGCCATCAAAAATTTGGATGATAAAACAAGGTAATGGTGGCATTACAATCATTGATCTCCCAGAGGAAGAAGGCCAACCAGCTCAAATCACCTGCCTAAATATCACTTCACATTTGGGAGGAATTATCGACTCAACAGCTGCCGGAGCACTGTAATTTATGACTAGTAGTTATTTCTTTGAAAATATTCAAATCCTTGAACAGGCTGGAACATCTTTAAAAAGAGAGCCTGTTTTAATCAAAGATGGGGTGATTAAAGCATTCGGCAAAAAAGCTCTTCAAAATGCAAAACTTTTAGGAATCAAGCCTCGGCAAGCCAAAAATATGCTTTTAGCCCCTTGTCTTGTTGATCCTCATTCGTTTTTGGAATCTCCTTTTAATGGTAAAGAAGAAAATATCTATACACTTATAGAAAAAGCAAAATTATCTGGTTATGGCCAGTTAGGTATCCTCCCTAGAGGTGATTTATGGAGAGATCATATTGAGTCGATCATTTCTTTAAAGGCTATCAAAAGTGAGGTTTTAATACACTTGTGGGGAGGCTTTAGTCTGAACGGAAAGGGAGTTAACTTTTCAAAACATTCTGAGATACTACAAAATGGAGCCATTGGGTTAAGTGATGACGATTTCATGCCTCCTATAGAGCTTCTTAAGCAAGGTTTTTCAATTGGAGAGATGAAAAAATCCCCTGTGCTTCTTGCACCAAGAGATAAATCACTGCAAGCAGGAGGAATGTCTAGACAAAGTGTATATACTCTTAGAGCAGGCTGGCCTCTTGATCCTGTTGAAAGCGAAACCATCCCTCTAGTCCAATTACTTGAACTTCATAAGCAATATCCTGAAATTTCACTAAGACTAATGAACATTTCAACAGCTGAGGGCGTTGCAATACTTAAGAGTGCACCCTCAAAGCCAATGGCAACTATTTTTTGGTGGCATTTAGTCAATGACAACTCAAGTCTTTCTCCTTTTGAAATTGGATGGAGTGTAACGCCTTCGTTAGGATCCCCCCTAGATAGAGCCTCACTCATAGAAGGTTTAGAGGAAAATGTTTTAGCTGCAATATCTGTTCACTCCACTCCCACAGATAACTCCGAGACCAAACTACCTGCAAACAAAAGGAAAAAAGGGATCAGTTGCCATAACCTTGTTCTACCCTTGCTTTGGGATCAATTAGTTAGAAAGTCAGGATGGGAAGTGGAGAAATTATGGGAGAAAATTAGCTTTGGGCCCTCTAAATTCTTGAACCAAGCTGAGGAAAAATTAAGTTTAAATAGTAACCGTTGGTTATTATTTGACCCCGACAAAGAATGGTACCAATCTCATGAAGAAAAATTTTTAACTACAGCAACTAATCAGCCGCTAAAAGACAAAAAAATATTAGGGAAAGTTATAGATTGTGGGCTTATTAATCAAGCTTACCAAAACGACTAATAGGCCAAAAACGCCAGGTTGCTTTTCCAATTATTTCTGTCTGGGGCAAGAACCCCCCTGCTGGCCAAAAACGACTATCCCAACTATTAGCTCTGTTATCGCCCAAAACAAACACATGTCCTTTGGGAACAGTTGTAGCTATGGAGCGACATAGATTAAATTTAGCTTTGCTTGGGCAGAAGGATTCAACATATGGTTCGTTGATTGATCTACTGTTCAAAACAATTTCTCCCTTCTCATTAATCAAAAGACGATCTCCTCCTACAGCAACTACCCTTTTGATATATGCATCACAAGCACGATCAGAGATAGTGGGTATCCAGGAAATCAATGGGAATGTCCTTAATGAGCATTCAAATTTAGACGGAAGTTGTTTTTTTCTATTAGATATCAATATCTCATCAAAGGAATATGGTGAGTTAAAAACTACAATTTCTCCTCGGGAAGGAGACCGTTTGCGCAAAGAAAGTTTTTCAATAATTAGTCGATCATTCACTTTCAATCCTGGCAGCATCGAGCCCGAGGGTATATATCTAGCTTCTGCTATAAAATGACGAATACCTACATATAAAAGAACAGTTAAAGAGATAGGTCCCCAAGTATCAAAAAAGGCGTACCACCAACAATTTTTAGTTTCCTTACTGGAGTCTGAATTGTTATGTTGCACTCGTTTCTCAAAAATAAATATATAGTTTACTTTATTTGTAAAGACTACTTATTTTCAGTCAATGTTAGTCCTCATGTGAATTTCAAAGTAATTTTTCAGCCCACTTTTCTTCTTTGAATCCTACTAAAAAGCATTTACTGGACTTATATAAAAAAGGTCTCTTTATTAATCTAGGTTCCATACAAAGTTGATCAAACAATTCATTATCAGTCATTTTTTTGACAACATCCGAACCAATAGAGCGATATATAACCCCACTTGTATTTAAAAGATATTTTCTATCACCATATAGTTCACTTGCTGAGACAAGCATTTCCTTAGACGGGGGAGATTTTAAAAGATCAATTAACTCAAAGGCAATTTCATTGTTATTAAGCCACTTAATCGCTCTGCGACATGTTGAGCATGAGGAATAACTAAATAATTTCAAGTTTTAAAGGCGTATTAAAAACTATTGTATCCAGATAGTAAGTCTAAAATAGTTATTTAGGTGTCATATCAGATTGATGTGCTTCTATGCAGCTGTTTAATAATTCATCAACAGCATCGTAATCTCTCCATCCGTCTATTTCGATTACCCTTCCTTCTAAACTTTTGTAAGTTCTAAAAAACTCAGCCACATCCTCCAATTGGTTCTGAGCTATTTGCTTGATAGTATTAATCTCTCTTTGTCTTGGATCTGCAGTAGGTACACATAAAAGTTTGCCATCGTAGGCCCCTGAATCATGCATATCAAGAACTCCTATAGGTCTTGCCTTTATCAAGCAACCTGCAAAAGTTGGTTCTTCCATAACGACCATTGCATCAAGGGGTGCTCCATCCTCAGCAAGAGTATTTGGAATAAATCCATAATCAAATGGATATCTCACTGAAGAGTGCAAAACTCTATCAAGAGCCATAATCCCTGCAGAGCTGAAATATTCGTATTTATTTCTACTGCCAGCAGGAATCTCAACAACAAGATTTACTAATCCAGGCGAGGGTGATGGAGGCAGATCACTCAGATCCATTTTGATTTATTGAGGTCGGTAAGCTTTCCGTTGTGTCTGGTCTTTCACTAATGACAGCAAATAATGGTATTCCAATCATTATAAATGCTATTGCTAAACCAATTAAAGAAGTTGAGGTGCTATTAAAACTATAAGGATCTTCATCATTAGAAGATAATTGATCTGTTTCTTTATTAAGCAATGGAGGATCTAGCTCAAAAGATTGCTTATCAATTAAATGTGGTTCTAAATCCATTTAGAATTAACAATAGATAAACCATTAGTCGAATGTGAAAAAATCAATTAAAAGAAAAAAATTTAAATTATATAGATATTATCCCACATCTAACAATAACTAAGCAGCCTTTCTGTCAGTATCCTGCAAATAATTCGGAATAGCATGATTATTATCAGTTTGTCCATCAAGTTTATTTCTTATCAATCTCAACTCATCAAGTATTGCATTTAAAATATTTTGAGTTTCAGATGATGGGGAATTAAATATTTCTACAGTTACTTCTTTAATCCTGAGTATGTCTTTTGCAAATCTAGCAACTTCATTGGGGTGAAAAAGCAATTGATCTTTTTGATCACTTCTAAATTCAGTATTTAGTTTTCTAGGATTAAATGGAGGGTTTAGATTTCTAGTATCAGTATTTGTATATCTATATACAGAAGCTCTAGATCTATTTAATGTTTTCTGGACTTCATCAATAGTCAATAATGAATCACTTGGGGTAGAAGCTGTATTAAATCCTTTACCTAAAGACTCTTCTGATCTTCCATTTGTTCCTGAATTTACTGACCCGTTAAACATTGCGAAAGAAAGCTTCTAGAAAACATGAGAGGAAGTTAGCAGAGGAATCAAATTAACACCATGTACATTTGGACACTTTAAAAAAACAACATGATTCCCGCACAATTAACATAGATATTCTTACGGCCATCGCTCAAAGTACTAGTCTCATAAAGATTTAATTTTTAGGCTTATGCGCGTCTCCCGCCTAATGCTGATCACTCTCAGAGACGTCCCTGCAGAAGCCGACATAATCTCACATCAGTTATTGATAAGAGGCGGTTTCATTAAACGCTTAGCCGGAGGTATTTATACTTACATGCCATTGCTTTGGAGGGTTATAAAAAAAATAAACTTCATTGTTGAAGAAGAGTTATCGGCGAAAGGTTGCCTTCAAGCTCTTCTCCCTCAACTTCAGCCATCGGAAATATGGGAAAAAAGCGGAAGGTGGAAATCATATACAGAAGGAGAAGGTATTATGTTTAACCTGAAAGATAGACAAGGCAAAGAATTTGGACTGGGACCAACTCATGAGGAAGTAATTACTCAAATAATTTCTCAAACTATTCACTCCTACAAACAATTACCAATCAATATATTCCAAATTCAAACAAAATTTAGAGATGAAATAAGACCAAGATTTGGATTAATGAGAAGTAGAGAATTCATCATGAAGGATGCTTATTCCTTTCATGAAAACGAGGGTAATCTTCAATCAACTTATTCTGAAATGAAAAATGCCTATCAAAATATATTTAATAAATGTGGTCTAGATTTTGTTTGTGTCGATGCCGATAGTGGTGCTATTGGAGGGGCAGCATCTCAAGAATTCATGGTTACGGCAGAATCTGGAGAAGATTTAATTTTAATAAGTTCTGATGGTAAATATGGGGCCAATCAAGAAAAAGCTGTATCCATTATCGAAAAAGGAAAGTTATTAGAACTAAACAAACCATCTATAATTAAGACCCCTAATCAAAAAACCATAGAGGAATTGTGCAACCACAACAATTTCCACCCAAGTCAAATTATAAAAGTAGTATTTTATCTAGCGACATGTGATGATGAAAAACAATATCCAGTGCTAGTTAGTATTAGGGGGGATCAAGAAGTAAATGATATTAAGCTTCTAAACGAAATATCTCAAAACTTAAAACAAAATGTACTAGATATTAAAATCATTTCTAATGAAGACATACAAAACCAAAATATAACTAATATTCCATTAGGATTTATAGGGCCTGATCTTAGTGATAAGTTATTATCAAAAGCAGAAAGTTGGGAAAGAAAATTTATAAGAATTTCCGACAATTCAATAAAAGACCTTAAAAGTTTTATTTGTGGAAATAATATCAAAGACGAACATAAAATATTTTATAACTGGGATTTAATTAATACTCAACAGCTGATATGTGATATAAGAAAAGCTAAACCTGGAGACATGTGTGTCCATGATAAAACACAAACATTAAAAGAATGTAGAGGCATAGAGATAGGTCATATTTTTCAATTAGGAACAAAGTATTCAAAATCATTAAATGCTACTTTCACCAACGATGAAGGTATAGAAGAACACTTTTGGATGGGGTGCTATGGAATTGGTATATCCAGGCTAGCTCAAGCTGCAGTAGAGCAAAATCACGATGATTCAGGTATTATTTGGCCAGTATCAATTGCCCCATTTGAAGTAATAATAATTATTGCCAACATGAAAAATACCGAACAAACATGCTTAGCAGAAGAGATCTATCAAAAATTAATAAAAAATCGAGTCGATGCTTTACTTGATGATAGGGACGAGAGAGCTGGAATAAAGTTTAAAGACGCAGACCTTATTGGTATCCCATGGAGAATTGTTGTTGGCAGAGAAGCCAGTTCTGGACTATTCGAGTTACATAACAGAAGAACTAAAACTACAGAGTCATTAGATTTAAATACGGTTTTAAAAAAACTTTCTGAAGAATTAAATACTAAAAAACTATAAATTCAGCCCAAAGGACTCTAGAGTCTTAGCTAACTGCAAAAAAAAAATGATTTCTGCCTTTCATCACCTCTCCATCAGGTTGGTGAGGGCAGCTTTGGCTATCTGCCTTGGCTTCTGCCTCATATTCTTCCAATTCGCCTCAGAAGTAAATGCAGCTAAAACATTCATGACTGGCGATTTTGCTAAAGACACTATTTCAGTCTCTTCTGTTCTAAAGGAGACCATAACTTTACCAAAAGAAGATAAAGGCCTGTCAGAGGAAGAAAAAGAAGCTGTTTTTCTAATAAGCGATTACATTTCAAGATATAGGAATCGGTCTCAAGTAAATACGTCCACGACCTTCACAACAATGCAAACTGCGTTAAATGCTTTATCAGGTCATTACAAAACTTTCGCGAATAGACCAGTACCGGAGAAGCTCAAAGAAAGATTGAATAAAGAGCTTTCTAAAGCAGAGAAATTAGTAATTAGAGAAGATTAAAGATAATCTTTAATTCATTTCTTTGACTCAGGGTATGGCTATCTGCAAATCTTGTTTCTTCTAAAGTAAATCGGTTTCGAGCCGAATTTTCTTCCTTGGCAAATGTTGTAGTCATAGGCGCGCAATGGGGTGATGAAGGTAAAGGCAAAATCACCGATTTGCTCAG
Organism: Prochlorococcus sp. AG-363-G03; assembly: GCA_003280265.1. Classification (GTDB taxonomy): domain Bacteria; phylum Cyanobacteriota; class Cyanobacteriia; order PCC-6307; family Cyanobiaceae; genus Prochlorococcus_B. The sequence continues at coordinate 23,836 of QCFJ01000020.1, forward strand.
TCGCTCCGCAGATGTAGTTGTTCGCTATCAAGGTGGTGTTAACGCCGGTCATACAATTGTTGTAGAGGACAAAGTCCTTAAATTGCATTTAATACCGTCTGGGATTTTGTATCAAGATACGATTTGTCTTATTGGATCGGGAACAGTTGTTGATCCAAAAGTGATGATTAAAGAAATAAAAATGCTTAAAGATAACGACATTGATATCTCAGGGCTAAAACTAGCCTCAACAGCTCATGTAACGATGCCTTATCATCGGCTTCTAGATATGGCGATGGAGCAAACAAGAGGTCTCCAAAAAATTGGTACTACTGGCAGGGGAATCGGTCCAACTTATGCCGACAAGTCACAAAGGAATGGGATCAGAATTATTGACCTACTTAGCAGAGAAAAACTTCAAGAAAGGTTAAAGGTCCCGTTAGCAGAAAAGAATGGTCTCCTAGAAAAGATTTACGGAATTGAGCCATTAATCATTGATGAAATCGTTGAAGAATATCTTGATTATGGAAAACAGCTAGAAAAACATATTGTTGACTGCAATAGAACAATTCATCAAGCAGCAAGAAAGAAGAAAAATATATTATTCGAGGGGGCTCAAGGAACTCTTTTAGATCTTGATCATGGGACCTACCCTTATGTAACCTCCTCTAATCCCGTATCAGGAGGCGCCTGCATTGGTGCAGGAGTCGGTCCTACCCTCATTGATAGAGTTATTGGTGTCGCCAAAGCATATACAACCAGAGTTGGAGAGGGGCCCTTCCCAACCGAATTACAAGGAAGTATTAATGATCAGCTTTGTAATAGAGGTGGTGAATTTGGAACAACCACTGGACGAAGGAGAAGATGTGGCTGGTTTGATGGGGTGATTGGTAAATATGCAGTTGAGGTAAATGGATTGGATTGTCTTGCTATTACTAAATTAGACGTTTTAGATGAACTTGATGAAATTCATGTATGTGTCGCTTATGAATTGGATGGCACAAGAATTGATTATTTCCCAAGTAGTGTTGAAGATTTTGAAAAATGCACCCCCATTTTTAAAAAGCTTTCTGGCTGGAAAAGTTCTACGGAGAATTGCCGTAGCCTAGAAGACCTACCTCCTGCTGCAATGAGTTACTTGCGGTTCCTGGCTGAACTAATGGAAGTCCCCATAGCAATAGTTTCGCTAGGAGCGAATCGAGATCAAACAATTGTTATTGAGGACCCTATTCACGGACCAAAAAGAGCTCTTTTAAATTCTTAGGGAGCGAGCAATGATGCACTTATGTTTTTCAAATTTACTTGATGACCAATAAGACAAATAATACTTCTCTTGACATTGTAGGCATTGGCAATGCAATTGTAGACGTATTAACAACTACAGACGATTCTCTTCTTGAAAGACTGTCTCTAAAAAAAGGGTCAATGACCTTGATTGATGAAAATAAAGCTAAAGAACTTTATGAAATTACTACTAATAGAATTCAGAGATCAGGAGGCTCTGTTGCAAATTCATTGGCATGCATAGCCGAATTAGGGGGGAGGGCAGCCTTCATTGGAAGGGTCAGAAATGACAACCTAGGAGAAATCTTTACGGAAGAGATATCAAAAACCGGGACCATTTTCAAAACACCCACATCATCCTTTGGTCCGTCTACGGCAAGGTGCATTATTTTCATTACTCCCGATGCTCAGAGAACCATGTGCACCTATCTGGGCGCATCAGTTTTATTAGAGCCTAATGATCTGGATCTCTCAGCAGTCAAGAAGGCAAAAATACTATATTTAGAGGGGTACCTTTGGGACAACTCAGCCGCCAAAAGCGCGTTTATCAAAGCTGCAGAAATAGCTAAGAATTCAGGTCGAAAGGTTGCCTTATCCCTTTCTGATTCATTTTGTGTAATCAGACACCGGGAAAGTTTTGTAAAACTAGTGGCAGACTATGTAGATATTTTATTTGCCAATGAAGATGAAATAACAACTTTATATAAAACATCTTCTTTAAATGCAGCCATTGAAAAATTGAAACCCAAATGTGACCTTGCGGCAATCACAATTGGAAAAAAAGGATCAATTCTAATTTCAAATGGCAAAGAAAGAAATATAGATCCTTTCATTTTCGGGAAGGCTATTGATACCACAGGTGCAGGAGATCTTTATGCTGGAGGCTTTTTGAAAGGGCTTGCAGATGGTCGAGAGCCAGAAATATCTGCAAAAATTGGATCTATTTGTGCAGGACACATAGTTACACAATTAGGATCTCGATCAAATACTAATCTTTTACAATTGGTCAGTTCAAATCTGGAAAAATAAACATTTAAAACTCAAATAGAATTTACCCAATTATTGAATTTATTATTGACTGAAACACGGAAATAAATTATTTCTGGTACAGAGTAACTATGGCAATCAGAGATCTTACCAATAACTTTATTTACATTTTCCTCTCTACACTTAATCAATAATTGTACCTCTTTTGCCTGAACAATATCACCTTCCCACCAAAAATGTGATTCGATATTTTTAAAGGTTACACAAGGTATTAATTTCTCTCTTAGAAGTAAATTAGCTATTTTAGTAGCATTTTCTTTATCCACCTCAGTAGTTATAATTAAATAAATTTTTTGATTAAAATCAGATAAAGACATGATCTTTAAATTCTTATTACTCCATATTAATAGATTTCAATCTTTTAATTAATTTTTCATAACTATCTATTGAATTAATATATTTAAATTTGCAAGGTCTTTCTAACAGCCAAAGATTAATACTCATACTTGAACAAATTTGGTGCCATAAGATTTCATTTTTGCCTCCTGATTGCCTGCAGACGACTCCATCAATATTCCATTTCCTAATAAGTGCTTTTTCAATTTTCCCATCACTAGAGACTGAAGGGTTTAATACCGCAAAATTTTCTTCTGGAATTGATGAAGACAAAGTCATTTTTATACTTTCTGGATTAGCTAAAACTCTTGCATAAACTTCAGCTCCTGAATTCCTTACAACAGTTAGTGCTTCTTTGAGATGTCTTACACCTACAGCGAGCAAAATAGATTTATTAGTTAGTTCATAATTTCCCAAATCAGTAAATTTTTTTATTAAAAATGCATTTGAAATATTATCAATAGCCCTTTCATACCTTATAAAAGGTTGACCTAGTTCCCTACAAACTTTTGAGATTGCCCCTGTAATGTTTATAGCGAATGGATGAGTCAGATCAATGACACAATCAAATCCACTTTCATTAACTCTTGCCTTTAATATGACATCCTGGATCTCTTCCTCAGTAGTCAAGGCCCCAACCAATATTTCCTCTAAGTTTAATTTTTCATAGGGAATTGAGGCTCTATCTGAAACAACGCTCACGGTAATTTTCCAGCCTTCTTTCAATAAAGACTTAGCAAAAATATGACCTTCGACTGTTCCTGTTAACAACCAAAGATGAGGCTGGCATTTTTCCCTTATATCAATCAAGATAAACCACAATAGCTAAAGAAAAAAAATGAACCATTGCATGCTTGAGGTCCTTGTAAAAAAAGCCCCAACAGTTCGTTTTACCCAAGACAACAAAACTCCTCTAGCTGAATTAGAAGTTGAATTTGACAGTCTCCGTGCTGACGGTCCTGCCTGCGCACTAAAAGTAGTTGGCTGGGGAAAATTAGCAGAAGAACTTCAAAATACAGTTCAAGTCAATTCTAGATTAGTAATCGAAGGACGCCTAAGAATGAATACTGTTACTCGACCGGATGGAACTAAAGAGAAGCGAGCTGAGTTTACTCTTTCAAGAATTCACCCTTTTTCTTCTAGTCCAAATGTTTCAGCACCTTCTAAAACTCAACAAAGCCTCAAAAGCGATTCTGTAAATTCTTTAAATAACGAAGGGGTTAAATGGGACAGTTCGCCATTAGTACCAGATACTGATGACATTCCATTCTGAAAAATCAACAATTTTCTTCAATGTATTCTGCAGCCCTAGTTAAAAGCTGACCTAATTCTCTCTCCAAAGCAGCCAGGTCAGGTCTAAATTCAGGCCAGTTACCACTATCTAATTGTTCAAGGATCCACGCTCTATCCTTATTTAATTTCTCAACAAGTTCAGTTAATTCAGAAAATTGTTTTTGGTGTGAGGCCATGAGACTGTCTCCTGAAAACCCATCTGCCCCAGATTTTAGCCAAAATTACACTCATGAATAAACTTCTTTCACCGGCAAGCCTCATCACCAT